>NZ_JBFTZN010000037.1:0-31636 GCF_056406775.1 Allobosea sp. P1_A7 | reverse complement strand
CCAGCAGGGCAAGCTCGACGGCGTGCCCGGACTCGACCTCCCCGGACTTGACCTCGGCGGGTGCAGCAGCGGCCTGGATCGTCATGATGGCTCTCCTTCTGTTGGAGAGACCATGCCATCGCGGGCCGCCCGGAGCTTGCAGGAACGCTACGGTCCCGGCCGTAGCTTCAGATCCTGATTCAAGTGGTCGCCATCCTGATTCAAGACGGGCCGCCAAGCCGTTGCAACATCAAGGGAAAGCCCTTGAGCGATCAAAGAAGAACCCCGCGGATTGCTCCGCGGGGCAGTGTCTCCGTGCCGTGCCGACCGGCTCAGGAATGCGCCAGGATCGCCAGCAGCAGCAGCGCGATGATGTTGGTGATCTTGATCGCGGGGTTCACCGCCGGGCCGGCGGTATCCTTGTAGGGGTCGCCGACKGTGTCGCCGGTCACCGAGGCCTTGTGCGCCTCGGAGCCCTTCATGTGGCGCACGCCGTCCTTGTCGACGAAGCCGTCCTCGAAGCTCTTCTTGGCGTTGTCCCAGGCGCCGCCGCCCGAGGTCATCGAGATGGCGACGAAGATGCCGGTGACGATGACGCCCATCAGCATGGCACCGACCGAGGCGAAGGCCTGGTTGCGGCCGGCAATGGCGTTGATGGCGAAGAAGGTGACGATCGGCGCAAGGACCGGCAGCAGCGAGGGCACGATCATCTCCTTGATCGCGGCCTTGGTCAGCATGTCGACGGCGCGGCCGTAATCCGGCCTGTCCGTACCCAGCATGATGCCGGGCTTCTCCTTGAACTGGCGACGCACCTCCTCGACGACGGAGCCGGCGGCGCGGCCGACCGCGGTCATGCCCATGCCGCCGAAGAGGAAGGGGATGAGGCCGCCGAGCAGCAGGCCGACGACGACGAAGGGGTTGGACAGGCTGAAATCGACCGTGACGCCCTTGAAGTACTGGAAGCTGGTCGAGCCCGCCTTGTTGGCCTCGGCGATGAAGAAGTTCAGGTCCGAGGTGTAGGCTGCAAACAGCACCAGGGCGCCGAGACCGGCGGAGCCGATCGCATAGCCCTTGGTGACGGCCTTGGTGGTGTTGCCGACCGCATCGAGCGCATCGGTGGAGTGGCGCACCTCCTTGGGCAGGCCCGCCATCTCGGCGATGCCGCCGGCATTGTCTGTGACCGGGCCGAAGGCATCGAGCGCGACGACGACGCCGGCCAGCGCCAGCATGGCCGTGGTGGCGATTGCGATGCCGAACAGGCCGGCCAGCGTGTAGGAGACGATGATGCCGGCGATGATCACGATGGTCGGCGCCGCGGTCGATTCCAGCGAGACCGCGAGGCCCTGGATGACGTTGGTGCCATGGCCGGTGACCGACGCCTGGGCGATCGAGACCACCGGGCGCTTGCCGGTGCCGGTGTAGTATTCGGTGATGACGACGATGAAGAGCGTCACCGCGAGGCCGACCAGCGCGCAGCCGAACAGGTTGGCGGATGTGAAGCTGACGCCCTGCCCCGTCGTGAACGCGGTGGAGAAGCTGCCGAACATCAGCCAGTTGACGATGGCGATCGCGCCGACCGACAACACGCCGGCGGCGATGAAGCCCTTGTAGAGCGCGCCCATGATCGACTGGTTGGCGCCGAGCTTGACGAAGAAGGTGCCGATGATCGAGGTTACGATGCAGGCCGCCCCGATCGCCATCGGATAGAGCATCATCGTGCCGAGCACCGGCTGGCCGGCGAAGAAGATCGCCGAGAGCACCATGGTGGCAACCAGCGTCACGGCATAGGTCTCGAACAGGTCGGCGGCCATGCCGGCGCAGTCRCCGACATTGTCACCGACATTGTCGGCGATGGTCGCGGGGTTGCGCGGATCATCCTCGGGAATGCCGGCTTCGACCTTGCCGACGAGATCGGCGCCAACATCCGCGCCCTTGGTGAAGATACCGCCGCCGAGGCGGGCGAAAATCGAGATCAGCGAGGCACCGAAGCCCAGCGCCACGAGCGAGTCGATGACGGTGCGGCTCGATGGGGAGAAGCCGAGGAACGAGGTCAGGACGCCGTAATAGACGGCGACGCCGAGCAGGGCGAGGCCGGCGACCAGCATGCCGGTGACCGCGCCCGCCTTGAAGGCGACATCGAGCCCGTCACCGAGCGACTTCATCGCCRCCTGCGCGGTGCGGACATTGGCACGGACCGAGACGTTCATGCCGATGAAGCCGGCCGCGCCGGAGAGGACGGCGCCGATCAGGAAGCCGATGCCGACCCATTGGCCGAGCAGATAGGTCAGGACCACGAAAAGCACCGCGCCGACCATGGCAATCGTAACGTATTGACGCTTCAGATAGGCCTGCGCGCCCTCGGCAACCGCGCCGGAGATTTCCTGCATGCGCTGGTTGCCGGCGTCGCGCTTCATGACATCGCCATAGGCCCAGATGCCGTAGGCTATCGATAGCGCACTCAAAACTATGATGATGAGCAAGGCTGACATTCGGGATTCCTGACCTCGAGCTTCCGTCCAACGGGGCTTCAGACCCCGAATTCAYTCGGTTTCTTGGGTCCGGAGACGAAGAATACGGGTCGAGGGAATCGCGCCCGCGTCGCGCATCGCCAGTACCGGCCAACTTTCTGCCAAGCTTTCGACAGAATCGCAAACGCGGAGGCTGACAATTTTACGCAGATGTCAGGGCGAGCCGGCCCGCTTCGAGGCGCGGCCGGCCGTTCGGGAGGTCTATGCGGGCGTCAGAGCGCCACATCCCGGTTGACGTTCTTGTAAAGCAGATAGGCCGCATCGGCAAAGCCGGTCGGGTAGAATTGCTGCGGGCAGTAGCCGCCCATCCAGATGAAATCGCCGGCCCAGATCTCGTGCCATTCGGTGCCGAGGAAATAGAGCCCCTGCCCTTCCAGCATATAGAGCCCGTGCTCCATGACATGGGTCTCGACATCGGGGAAATGCGCGCCGGGCTTGAACCACATCAGGTTCATCTCGAAATCGAAGCGCATGTCGCCCCAGGGCAGCAGGAACTGGAAGCCGCGCCCTTCCGCCCCGGTATGGTTGGTGACCGGGATCTCGTCGCGATGCGACAGGATCGGCTCGGGCGCTGGCAGGCCGATCGCCTCGAAGCGCTTGCGCAGCCCGAGCACGCGCAAGGGCTCGAAACCGGTATTGCTCAGCGTGAAGGCGGTGCCAGGCGGGACATAGGCGAAGTGGCCCGGCCGCAGGTCAAGCGCCGGAGCATCCGCCATGACGAACCGGCCCTGGCCGGAGAGCACATAATAGAAATGCTGGATGCCCTCCTCGCGAAAGGCCTCGGGCGTGCCGCCGCCGGGTGCGATCTCGAGCAGGTACTGCGCGAACTGGGCGCCCAGCACCGGCGCAGCCAGGATCCGCACGATCGTCCCGCTGAAATGCGGCAGCCGGCTGATCAGCACGCCTTCGGGCGGCATGAACGCATAGTTCGGCCGCACCACACCGCGATTATGGCCAATGGCGCCGGGCGGAAACCGGCCTGTCGTGACGGGCAACTGGTGCGGGCGCATCGTATCTCCTGCCGGGTCCTGGGGGATGAAGCTTGTTCTGCGGAGCCTTGCGACCGGCCACGCGCCGGGCCGGCCCTCAGGCCAGCTGGACGCGCTTCTGCGTGGCCTGCCAGGCGACCAGCGCCAGCGCGACGGCCACCGGCGGGAAGACCAGCCAGTTGACGCTCTGCCAGCCGCCGGTGTTCAGCAGCCCGCCAGCCGAGAAGGAGGCGATCGCGACCGAGCCGAAGACGAGGAAGTCGTTGGCGGCCTGGACCTTGACGCGCTCCTCCGGGCGATAGCAGTCGGTGACCAGCGCCGTCGCACCGATGAAGCCGAAATTCCAGCCGATGCCGAGCAGGACCAGCGCGATCCAGAAATGCGCGACGCTGAGCCCGTTCAGGCCGACGACGGCGGCGCAGGCCAGCAGCAACAGGCCGGCCGCCGTGACCTTCTCCTTGCCGAAGCGGGCGATCAGCCGGCCGGTGAAGAAGCTCGGCCCGAACATCGAGAGCACGTGCCACTGAATGCCGAGCGCAGCATCGCCGATGCTGTGGCCGCAGCCGACCATGGCCAGCGGCGCAGCCGTCATCACGAAGCTCATCAGGCCATAGGAGACCAGTGCAGCCGTGACCGAGGCGATGAATTTGGGCTGGCGCATGATCTCGGAAAGCGGCCGGCCGCCGCTCGAACGCACGGCCGCAACCGGCGGGGCGCGCAGCATCATGACGACGCCGATCGCCAGCAGCGCGAGCAGCCCCTGCGCCATGAAGCTGGCGGCGAAGGGCGCGTCCGGCGTCAGGTCGCGGGTCCAGTAGACCGATTGCGGGCCGATGACGCCCGCGGCAAGCCCGCCGATCATGACCCAGGAGATGGCGCGCGGCTTGAAGCTCTCGCTCGCAGTGTCAGCCGCCGCGAAGCGGTAGCTCTGCACGAAGGCGCCATAGAGGCCGCACATGAAGGTGCCGAGGCAGAACAGCCAGAAGATCCGGCTCCCCGTGCCGGCGGCGGCGATGCTGGAGGCGATGACGCCGGTCAGCGCCCCGATGAGATAGCCGTTGCGGCGGCCGAGCCGGCGCATCAGCATCGCGGCGGGGATGACGCCGCAAGCGATGCCGAGCTGCATCAGGCTGACCGGTACGGTCGCGAAGGTCTTGTCGGTGACGAGCTGCGAGCCGACGATGCCGCCGAGCGAGACCACGATCGCCGGGTTCGCGCCGCCGAACGCCTGGGCGCAGGCGAGGACGAGGGCATTGCGCTTCGCCAGGGCATCGCCCTCGGCCACGGAAACATGCTGGTTCATCGCTGGGGCCGTCGTTCACATACCGGGCGGCCTGAGCGAGCGGCCCTCAGAAATGGGCGAAGGAGCCTTGCGCGAAGCTGCGCGCCCTGCCCCGTTCGAGATAACGCACCACGCCCAGCTCGGACGTGACCCGGCCGATGCAGGCGAGTCCAAGACCCGTCGCCTCGGCCGCAGCAGCCATAGCAGGAAATTCCCTTTCTGAGGCCGTGCAGAGAATTTCGTAGTCGTCTCCGCCGGTCCAGGCCAGTTCCGCCAGAGCGGGGTCAGCCATGATCGCGGCGCGGGCCGGGGCCGAGAGCGGAACGGTATCGAGATCGATCTCGGCCCCGATACCGGACGCCGCAACCAGCTTGGCGAGGTCGCCGACGAGCCCGTCCGAGACATCCATGGCGGACGAGGCATGATCCTGCAGGGCAGCCGCCAGCGCCAGGCGCGGGCGCGGATGCAGGTAGCGGTCGGCGAGATAGGCGCGATCGGGCTCGCTAAGTCCGGCGACCCAGTCCGGCTTGGCCGGCGCATGGACCTTGAGGCCGAGCGCGCCGTCGCCGATCGTGCCGGAGACGAGGACAAGATCGCCTGGCTTGGCGCCCGAGCGCAGCACCATGCGCCCGGCCGGAACGCTGCCGAAGGCAGTGATCGAGAGCGTCAGCGGCCCCGGCGTCGAAACGGTATCGCCGCCGACGAGCGGACAGGCGCTCTCGGCCGCGATCTCCCCCAGCCCCTGGGCGAAGCCCGCGAGCCAGGGCTCGGTCCAGCCCTTGGGCAGGACCAGCGAGAGCACGAAGCCCAAGGGAGATGCCCCCTTGGCCGCCAGGTCCGACAGGTTGACCGCGAGCGCCTTGCGGGCGATCGAGGCTGGCGGATCGTCGGGCAGGAAATGCACGCCTGCGACCAGCGCATCCGTCGTGACCACAAGCTCGAAGCCGCGCGCCGGGCGCAGCAACCCGGCATCGTCGCGCAGGCCAAGGCCGCCCGCACCGGCGATCGGCGCGAAATAGCGCGCAATCAGTTCGAACTCGCCGGGTCGTTGGGGAGCGCCGGCCATCAGCGCGTCAGGCGGCCGGCGTGTCGAATTCGTCGGCGCGGAAGTCGCGGGCCATCTTGTCGAGCACGGCGTTGATCATGCCGATCTCCTCGCCTTCGTAGAAGGCACGGGCGACCGCGACATATTCGGAGATCACGGCGCGCGCCGGCACATCCTTGCGGAAGGCGAGTTCATAGGCGCCGCCGCGCAGGATGGCGCGCACCACGGCTTCGACGCGCTTGAGCGGCCAGCCCGCGGCGAGAACGTCATCGACCGAGCGGTCGATCAGGCGCTGTTCGCGGACGACGCCGCCGAGCAGGTCCCGRAAGAAGGCGATCTCAGCCTTGGGAAGCTCGATATCCTCGACCTCCTTGCCGATCCAGAACGCCTCGAACTCGGCCATCGCCTCGATGACGCCGCGTCCGCCGATCTCCATCTCATAGAGCGCCTGCACGACGGAGAGCCGTGCACCGCGACGCAGTTCCGCGCGGCTCATGAGGATTTGTCCGCGAGCGAGCGCTTGTAACGCAGGACGGCGAGCGCCGCTTCCGCCGCGCCGCCGCCCTTGTCCATGTCGGCACGATTGGCGCGGGCCCAGGCCTGGGCATCGTTCTCGACGGTCAGGATGCCGTTGCCGAGCGGCATGGCATAGGCCACCGAGACATCCATCAGCGCGCGCGAGCTTTCGCCGGCGACGATGTCGTAATGGCCGGTCTCGCCACGGATGACGGTGCCGAGCGCGACAACCGCCTCATAGGGGTCGATTGCCTCGTCGGCGGCCCGCAGGCCGATGACGATCGCGGTCGGGATTTCGAGCGCGCCGGGCACGGTCACGACGTCGACGCGGCACTCGGCCTTGTCGAGCACCGCGAGCGCGCCTTCGAGCAGCTCGTCAGCCAGCTTGTCATAGAAGCGCGCCTCGACGACGAGCACGCGTGCGCCGTCCAGGGGAGCGGCGGGAGTTGCGGCCTTATCGGCCGAGATCTGCCGGGGTCCGGCCATCGTTCTTATCCTTGTTGGATTTCAAGTCGGCTGGTTACCCCCCCGGGCTCGCCTCCGCAAGCCGCGCGGCATACCGCGCCATCAGATCGACCTCGACATGAATGCGGTCCCCCTGCTTGCGCTCGCCCCAGGTGGTGACGCTGAAGGAGTGCGGAATCAGCAGGACTGTGAAGACATCGTCCTCGACGCTGTTGACCGTGAGCGAGGTGCCATCGAGGCAAATCGAGCCCTTGGTCGCGATGAAACGCGGCAAACCCTGCGGCGCGCGGATATGGAAGCGCGCGGTTGCGCCCCAGGGCTCGTCGGGATCGGCCGCGATCGGCTCGATCTTCAGGATCGTGCCGACGCCGTCGACATGACCGGTCACCAGATGGCCGCCCAGCTCGTCGCCCATTTTCAGCGAGCGTTCGAGATTGACCTTCGTGCCCGCCTCCCACTCCCCGGCGAGGGTCTTGGACAAGGTCTCGGCAGCGGCCTCGACCTGGAAGATGCAGCCCCCCTCGCCATCTTCGCGGGGCTTCAGAGCCGTCACCGTCAGGCAGATGCCGGCGCAGCAGATCGATGCGCCGATCTCGATTCCCGCGGCCTCGTACGGGCTCGCAATCGCAAGCCGCTTCAGGCTCGGCCCCTTGTTCTGGGCCTCCACGATCGTGCCAATGGCGGTGACGATGCCGGTGAACATCAGGCAATCCTCTCATAACGCTCGAAACGGTCGTGGCCGATCAGGCCACTCTCCGCAAGCCGGTACAGATCGGGGTCGGCCAGCAATCCGGCAAGGGCCGGACGGACGGCGACGATTCCGGGCGAACCCAGCATACGCGGCGAGGTCGAAACGATGACCTCATCAGTCAGGCCCGCCAAAGCCAGTTTCTCGCCGATCGTCGGGCCGCCTTCGGAAAAGACCCGGTTGATGCCGCGCGCGCCGAGCAAATGCAGGGCCTCGCGGAGATCGAGATGACCGTCCGGTCCGGCTGAGACGCGCATGACCTCGACACCTGCCGCGACCAGCTCGGCCTCGTTCGCAACAGGGGCCGTTTCCGCCGCGATCACCCAGACCGGAACCTCGCCTGCCGACTGCACGAGCCGGGAGCCCGGCGGCAGGCGCAGATGCGAATCGAGGATGACCCTGATCGGCGAGCGATGCGCCATTCCCGGCAGGCGGACCGTCAGCATCGGATTATCGGCGAGCACCGAACCGACGCCGAGCATGATCGCGTCGTGATGCGCCCGCTGGAGATGGACCCAGCCATTCGCAGCCTGGCAGGACACCGCGATGGGGCCGCCTGCCGCGCTGCCCGCATAGCCGTCGGCCGTGCGCGCCACCTTGAAGGTCACCATCGGCCGCCCCTCGGTGATGCGCAGGACATAGCCGCGATGGGTGTGCCTGGCCTCGTCTTCGAGAACGCCGGTGGTGACGCTGATGCCAGCGCTGCGCAACAGCGCGAAGCCGAGCCCGCGAAAGCGCGGATTCGGATCGGCCATCGCCACCACGACCCGCTTCACGCCGGCCCGAATGGTGCGCTCGACGCAAGGCGTCGCGGCGCGGATGGTGCGGTGGGAGCAGGGTTCGAGCGTGACATAGAGCGTGCCGCCCGTCGCGGCAGCGCCTGCCCGGTCGAAGGCATGGGCCTCGCCATGGGGCCGGCCACCGATCTGGGTGTGGCCGCGTGCGATCACGACGGGGCCGTCCGGCATGTCCTGCGTGATCAGCGCGCCGACGCTAGGGTTCGTGCCGGTGGTGCCCAGCCCGCGCGCGCCATAGGCGAGGGTCTGCTGCATGAAGGCGCGGTCGAGCGCGCTCTGCTCAGTCATCGCCACGAATGGGCGGAACCACGCCGGCAGCCTCGATCTCGTCGCCGCTGAGCTGGCCGAGCAGCTCCTCGAAATCGCGGGCCTCGCGGAAATTCTTGTAGACCGATGCGAAGCGGACATAGGCGACATCGTCGAGGGATTTCAGCCCCTCCATCACCAGTTCGCCGATGGTGGAGCTCGAAACCTCGCCCTCGCCCGAACTCTCGAGCTGGCGGACGATGCCGTTGACCATGCGCTCGACGCGCTCCGGCGCGACCGGGCGCTTGCGCAAGGCGACCTCGATCGAGGTCTGCAGCTTGTCGCGGTCGAAGAGTGTGCGCCGGCCGGAGCGCTTCACCACGGTGAGCTCGCGCAGCTGCACGCGCTCGAAGGTGGTGAAGCGGCCGCCGCAGTCAGGGCAGACGCGGCGGCGGCGGATCGAGGCGTGATCGTCGGTGGGACGCGAGTCCTTCACCTGGGTCTCGAGGGAGCCGCAATAGGGACAGCGCATCGCGGCTCTTCTCCTTCAGGCGACGGGGTCGCCTTGTCTTCAATAGATCGGGAAACGTGCCGTCAGCTCGTGGGCCTTGGCCTTCACCGCCTGCTCGACGGCGTCATTGCCTTCCTCGCCATGCGCGGCGAGCCCGTCCAGCACCTCGGCGATCAGCTCGCCGACACGCTGGAACTCGGCGACGCCGAAGCCGCGCGAGGTCGCAGCCGGCGTGCCCAGGCGGATGCCGGAGGTGACCATCGGCTTCTCCGGATCGAAGGGAATGCCGTTCTTGTTGCAGGTGATATGGGCGCGACCAAGCGCTGCTTCCGCAGCCTTTCCGGTAATCTTCTTGGAGCGCAGGTCGACCAGCATGAGGTGGTTGTCGGTACCGCCGGTGACGAGGTCGAAGCCCTTGGTCTTCAGCGTCTCGGCCAGCGCCTTGGCGTTCTCGACGACGGCGCGGGCGTAGATCTTGAACTCCGGCTGCAGCGCCTCGTGGAACGAGACCGCCTTGGCGGCGATGACATGCATCAGGGGGCCGCCCTGGATGCCGGGGAAGATCGCCGAGTTGATCTTCTTCGCCAGCGCCTCGTCATTGGTCAGGATCATGCCGCCGCGCGGACCGCGCAGGGTCTTGTGCGTGGTGGTGGTGACGACATGGGCGTGCGGGAACGGCGAGGGATGCGCGCCGCCCGCCACCAGGCCGGCGAAATGCGCGATGTCGACCATGAAATAGGCGCCGACCTTGTCGGCGATCTCGCGGAAGCGGGCGAAATCCCAATGACGGGCATAGGCCGAGCCACCGGCGACGATGACCTTGGGCTTGTGCTCGACGGCGAGGCGCTCCATCGCATCATAATCGATGGTCTGGTCGACGACGCAGACGCCGTAGGGCACGACCTTGAACCACTTGCCGGACTGGTTGACCGGGGCGCCATGGGTGAGATGGCCGCCGGCAGCGAGATCGAGGCCCATGAAGGTGTCGCCGGGCTGCATCAGCGCCATGAACACGGCCTGATTGGCCTGGCTGCCGGAATTCGGCTGGACATTGGCGAACTGGCAGTCGAACAGGCGGCAGGCGCGCTCGATCGCCAGCTTCTCGGCGATATCGACGAACTGGCAGCCGCCGTAATAGCGGCGGCCCGGATAGCCTTCCGCGTATTTGTTGGTCATCACCGAGCCCTGCGCCTCGAGCACGGCGCGCGACACGATGTTCTCCGAGGCGATCAGCTCGATCTCGTCGCGCTGGCGACCGAGCTCGAGACCGATGGCACGCGAGATCTCCGGATCGGAATCGGCGAGCGAAGCGCCGAAGAATGAGTTCGAGAGATGCTTCTCGGCAGCGGCGTCACGACTCATGGGATGCTCCATCGGCGCTTCGGATTGCCGCAGGGGCCGGCAAGGGCCATGCGGCAGCCACGCAGTTCTGGCTGTTGCGGAATCTCGCGGCCGAGCCCGCTATCGCGCGCTCCGTAGCACGGTGGGGGCCRCCATTCCAAGGGCCGATGCGGGGTGACATGAGCGCGCGCCGCCTGCACAAAGGGCGGCGACAGCAGCCAGCAAGGAATTGAACGTGACGCAAGACATCGCCGGGAATGCTCCACCTGCCAGGCGCTCGCCATTGAAGGCCCTGCTGGCGAGCGAAGCGGCCGGCGGTCTCCTGCTCATGGGCGTGGCTGCGATAGCCCTGCTGATCGCCAATTCGCCGGCCGCGCCCGCCTATTTCAAGCTGCTCGGCAGCTATGTCGGCGGCCTCAGCGTGCTGCACTGGGTCAATGACGGGCTGATGGCGATCTTCTTCCTGCTCGTCGGGCTGGAGATCAAACGCGAATTCATCGAGGGGCAGCTCTCGACCTGGTCGCGACGCGCCCTGCCCGGCATTGCGGCGCTCGGCGGCATGATCGCGCCCGCCCTGATCTATCTTGCGCTGACGCGCGGAGACCCGGTCGCGATGCGCGGCTGGGCGATCCCGGCGGCAACCGATATCGCCTTCGCGCTCGGCGTGCTCGCCCTGCTCGGGCCCCGCGTGCCGGTCTCGCTCAAGGTCTTCCTGACCGCGCTCGCGATTCTCGACGATCTCGGCGCCGTCCTGATCATCGCCTTGTTCTATACCAGCGAGATCTCGCTGCCGATGCTCGGCATGGCGGGCTTGTGCCTTGCCGTCCTGATCGTTCTCAACCGGACGAACGTGACGCGAATCTGGCTCTATCTCGCCATCGGCGCGTTGCTCTGGTTCTTCCAGCTGAAATCGGGCGTGCACGCGACGCTGGCGGGCGTCATCCTGGCGCTGACGATCCCGATCGGCGACGGCAGCGGCAGCGACGAGCCCGAGCATTCCCCACTGCACATGCTCGAGCACAAGCTGCATCCCTGGGTGTCCTTCGTGATCGTGCCGATCTTCGGCTTCGCCAATGCAGGCGTGTCCTTTGCAGGCATGTCGCCGTCGAGCCTGCTCGCGCCGATTCCGCTCGGCATCGCGCTTGGCCTGTTCATCGGCAAGCAGATCGGCGTCTTCGGCTTCGCCTGGGTGGCGGTGAAGAGCGGACTCGGCACCATGCCGGCCAAGGCGAATTACCTGCAGCTCTACGGCGTCGCACTGCTTTGCGGCATCGGCTTCACGATGAGCCTGTTCATCGGAGCGCTGGCCTTCCCGGAAAATCCCGAACTCGGCGACGCCACCAAGATCGGCGTGCTGATGGGCTCGCTGCTCTCGGCGCTGGCTGGAGCGCTCGTGCTGAAGCTGGCTTCGGCAGGCCCGACCGGCGGCAAGCGCGGAGCCTGAACAGCGCTCCCCCAACTCCGGGGGGAGCGGCCCTAATCGCCGGTCACCAGCCGCCTCAGCCGTTCGCGCTGGGCCGAGCGGATATGGCTGCGCGCGGCTGCATCAGCTGCAACCGGGTCACGGCGCTCGACAGCCACGACCAGGGCCTCGTGTTCGGCATGGGCCTGCGCGGCGCGGACGGGGTCAAGCAGGGTCGAAGGGCCGAGCAGCGCGCGGGCGTCACGCAAAGCGTTCAGGGTCTTGAGCRGATAGCGATTATGCGCTGCGCCGTAGAGCGCGGAATGGAAGCGCTCGTTGTGGCGCGCCAGATCCTGCGGCTGCGCGAGCAACCCGGCCTCCAGCGTATGGAGATCGCGCAGCGCCTCGATTTCGACCTCTGCGGCATGGCGCGCGGCGAAGGCAGCCGCCGTGCCCTCGAGCACCTCGCGCATCGCATAGAGTTCCGACACCGCCTGATGATCGAGCGAGGCGACGACGAGACTGCGCGATTCGCGCGTGAAGAAGCCCTCCGCCTCGAGCCGGCGCACCGCCTCGCGCAGCGGCGTGCGGCTCATCTGCATATGCTTCGCCAGATCCTCCTCGCGCAGCCTGGCTCCGGGACGAAGCTCCCCACTGGCGATCGCGTCGCGCAAGCGCGCATAGGCCTGGCCTGCCAGCGAGGGCGCGGGCTGCATGTCGGCAAAATCACCCAAGACCATCTCCTCGCTTCGTCCGGCGCGCGCTCCGCCGGTCACGCGTGATCGCGTGAGCCAGCGCCGAAATCAACGCTTGCCTCGTATCAATTCGTCTCAGTATAATTCGGTATACCGAAATTGAGAAACCGTCGGCGAGAGACCGACGGGCAACGATCGACGGGAGGAATTGACGATGCGGAGAGTTGCGGGACTGCGGCTGGGCGCGATGCTCGGAGCGATGCTGGGTATGTTCGGCGCCGCTCAGGCCCAGGACTGGCCGAGCCGGCCGATCACCATGGTGGTGCCCTATGCCGCGGGCGGCGGCACGGACGTGATCGCACGGGCCGTGGCCGAGAAGCTGCAGTCGCGCCTCGGCGTCGGCGTCGTGGTCGAGAACCGCGCCGGCGCGGGCGGCAATCTCGGCACGACGGCCGCGGCGCAGGCGCCGGCCGATGGTTATACCGTGCTGATCAGCAATATCGGCCCGATGGCCGTGAACCCGAGCCTGTTCAAGAATCTCAAATACGATCCGGCCGAGGTGCTCGAGCCCGTCACCCTGATCGCCAAGGCGCCGCTGCTCCTGCTGGTGCATCCGTCGGTCAAGGCCAACTCGGTCGCGGAGCTGATCGCGCTCTCGAAGGCGCAGCCGGAAGGCCTGACCTACGGCACGGCCGGCCACGGCTCGGCCAACCATATCGCGACCGCGCTGTTCGAGCTGATGGCGCAGACAAACCTGAAACATGCCGCCTATCGCGGCGCCGGCCCCGCCCTCAACGACCTGATCGGCGGCCATATCCCGATGATGTTCGCGACCCTGCCCTCGGCGATCGGCCATGTGCATGGCGGCACCTTGCGGGCGCTGGCCGTCACCACCGCGGAGCGCGCCCCTGCCCTGCCCACGGTGCCGACGCTCACTGAGGCCGGGGTGCCCGGCTACGAGGCCAGCGGCTGGTATGGCGTCTTCGTCCGCAAGGGCACGCCGCAGCCGATCATCGACCGGCTGCGCAGCGAGGTCGCGACCATCATCAACCTGCCCGAAGTGCGCCGGAACCTCGAACTGGAAGGCGCGCAGCCGATCGGCAACACGCCGCAGGAGTTCACGGCCTTCGTCAAGGCGGAGCGTGAGAAATGGGCGAAGGTGGTCGCGCAAGCGAACATCAAGGTCGAATGATCCCTGCTGCCCGGCCCGCGCGGCGGCGCGCCGGCCGGGCAGCTCCATCCCTGTTCCGGACGCAGCCCTGCAATGACCGATACATCACCGAAAAACGCCCCCTTGCAGCTTCTCGTCCTGGACGGAGACGGCATCGGCCCCGAGATCAGCGCGGCYACCCGTCGCGTGCTCGACGAGGCGAGCCAGCTGTTCGGCTTCGCGCTCAACTATGAGCATGCCGAGATCGGCTTTGCCGCGCTCGGCACGGTCGGTTCGACCTTCCCGGAGAGCGTGTTCGAGGCCGCGCGTCGGGCCGATGGCGTCATTTTGGGGCCTGTATCCCATAATGACTACCCGCCGGCCGAGAAGGGCGGGCTCAACCCCTCCGGCCAGTTGCGCAAGCGGCTCGACCTCTACGCCAATATCCGCCCTGCCCGTTCGCGCGAGGGTTTTGAGCCGCGCTGCGGCAAGCCGCTCGACCTCGTCGTGGTGCGCGAGAACACCGAGGGCTTCTATTCCGACCGCTCGATGCATCTCGGTCCCGGCGAGATGATGCCGACGCCGGACCTGGCTCTCTCCTTCCGAAAGGTGACGCGACAGGCCACGCTGCGCATCGCCGAGAGCGCCTTTGCCCTTGCCCGCCAGCGCCGGCGCAAGGTCACGGCCGTGCACAAGGCGAATGTGCTGCGGATCTCCGACGGGCTGTTCCTGGAATGCGTGCGTTCGGTCGCCGAACGCTATCCCGACGTCGCCTATGAGGAGAAGATCATCGACGCGATGGCGGCGCTGCTTGTCCGCGATGCCGGGGTGTTCGACGTCATCGTGACGACCAACATGTTCGGCGACATCCTCTCCGACCAGGCCTCGGAGATTTCGGGCAGCCTCGGGCTGGCCGCGTCGCTCAATGCGGGGCAGGACCATGCGGTGGCCCAGGCGCAGCATGGCTCGGCTCCCGACATCGCCGGCCGCGACCTCGCCAATCCCTGTTCGCTGATCGGCTCGGCCGCGATGCTGCTGAACTGGCTGGGGGAGCGCAGGCAGGACCCGGCGCTGCTGCGTGCCGGCCAGGCGATCGAGGCTGCGCTCGACCGCACGATCCGCCTGCCGGAGCAGCGCACGCGCGACCTCGGCGGAACGCTCGGGACCAGGGCCTTCACCGAGCGCGTCGTCGCCGTGCTGCGGGAAGTCGCGACGGCGGCCTGAGAGCAGCGCCCGACCACAGCCCATTGGACGCCAAATGAAAACGGCCCGCCAGAACCGGCGGGCCGTTTCAGGATGAGAGAGCGCTTGCTCTCAGATGTTCTGGTCTTCCTGCAGCGCCGCAACCGGCGCCGGGCCCAGGCCATCCTTGTTGTAGATGTCGTCGCGGAACTGCACGCCGCCATCGGGCGTCGCCCAGGCGGTGATATAGACCCAGTAGCACGGCACGGGATTGCTGATCCGGGCGTTGATGCGCTCGCCGGACTGGATCACCTCGTCGATCTTGGCGCGATCCCAGCCGGGCGTCTCCTTGAGCAGCCAGGCGATATAGTCGCGCACGTTCTGGACGCGGATGCAGCCCGAGGAGACGAAACGGAAATCGTCGCCGAAAATGCCCTTGGCCGGCGTGTCATGCATGTAGACGCCGTGCGGGCTCGGGATATTGATGCGCACGAAGCCAAGCGAATTGAACTCGCCGCCGGGATCCTGGCGGAAGGTGTAGCGGGTGGCCTCGTCCGAATTCCAGTTGACGCGATCGGGCGCGATCTCGCCGGCAGGGCCGATGATGCGGATCTTGTTCTCGGTGAGGTAGTTCGGCTCCTTGCGCATCTTCGGGATCAGATCCTTGCGGATGATCGAAGCCGGCACGGTCCAGGTCGGGTTGAAATTGACCTCGGGGATCTTGGTCTGCAGCAGCGGCGACTGCCGGTCGGCCTTGCCGACGCCGGCCGCATGGCGGGTCGCGACATGGCCATTCTCGACCGTCTCGACCGAGGCCGCCGGGATATTGGCGACGACATAGCGGTTGCCGAGATTGCCCGACCAGGAGCRCAGGCGCACCACATTGGTCTCGAGCTGGCGGATACGCCGCTCGATCGGCACGTTCAGGGCGGTCAGGGTGGCGCGATTGATGGCGCCGGTCGTCGAGAGCCCGACGCGCGACTGGAAGCGGCGCACTCCGGCTTCGACATAGGAGTCATAGATATTGCTGGTGCCGGCAGCAGAATCGAGATCGCCGGTGATGATCAGGCGCTGGCGCAGCGCGACCACGCCGGGGCCGCGCGAGCCGACGCCAAGCTTGTCAGTCAGCTGGATCGGGGTCCAGCCGCCGCGGGCGGCAAGGTCGCGATAGGCGACGATCGCTTGCTCCGTCGCCTGCAGCGTCTCGGAAGACAAGGTCGGGGTCGAGGACCGGGCAACAGCATTGCGAGCGCCTGAATCATAGCTCTGGCGCCACTCCGCCTGCTGAGCCCAGGCTGGCGCGGTCGCGGCCGTTGCTGCACCCGAAAGCAGTGCCAGCACGGTTTCGCGGCGGGTCAGGCTGAAATTCGACATCGTATCCCTCTTCCCTCGTCCTCAAGGAGCAAGACCGCGCCTAAGCGCCGCAAACAACAAGACCGGCTCCGCCATGGACGGCGGCCCGGTTGCGAGCGACGATCCAATACCACAGTTAACGTCTCGTGATGAGCGCGGCGTTTTTAGGGCATTGGCGACGAAGGGGAAGCAGGGAATGCAGCATGGGCGCCCTGCGTCGCGAAACTGCAACAGCAGCAGACCCGAGCAATAGCGGCCCGAAAGACTCCCGCAGCGAGGGCGGGAGTTTGCAAGTTCAGGTCAGGTCAGCGCCGATTGTCTGGCGGTTCAGGCCAGAAATCAGAGCTTGTAGCGGATCTGGTCGGTCCAGAAGCGCTCGAGACGCAGCAGCGCGTTGTTCATGCGCTCGAAGTCATCGGCCGCGATGCCACCGATCTGCTCGACCGTCTGGACATGCTTGTCGTAGACGCCCTTCACGAGATTGTGCACCTCGTGGCCCTTCTCGGTCAGGCTGATGCGGACCGAGCGGCGGTCGATGCGCGACCGGGCATGGTGCAGGTAGCCGAGCTCGACCAGCTTCTTGACGTTGTAGGACACGTTCGAGCCGAGATAGTAACCGCGCGTCCGGAGCTCGCTGGCGCTGAGCTCGGCATCGCCGATATTGTAGAGCAACAGCGCCTGGACGCTGTTGACGTCGTCACGGTTGCGGCGCTCGAATTCATCCTTGATGACATCGAGCAGGCGGCGATGCAGCCGCTCAACCAGGGTGAGGGACTCAAGGTAAAGGGGCTTCACCTTGAGTTGAACTTCTTCCGACTTCACAGGAGCCAAAGTCTTTACGCTCGTTGTCATGGTATATCCCGCCTGTTGCATGCCGGCCAGGATTTATCTCCCGGTCCGCTTCTGAAAACACCATAGGCCGGACCGATGAAAACGAGTTTAAATATCAGGATGAATCGGAGATTTACCCCTTTGGGTGAATCGTAAGTGAAGCCAGAAACGCTTAAGCTAAAGCGTTTGTTACCATGACTCGACGCAATCGACGCGCTTTCGGGCCAAACGGGGCTCTCCGCGCCAGGGCCCGAGGGCCCGCCTGAACAGCGCCATTGCCGGGGGCCCGGGCCGCGTGTCGCGCGCACGGCAAGCCCGCACCGGCCGGTCTCAGGTCTCCTCGTTTTCCGCCGCCCAGGTGGCCAGGAAATAGGCGGCCATCAACCCGACATAGGTCGCGATCAGATAGGGCGTCACCGGCAGCAGCCGCGGGAAGAAGAAGCCGAGCAGCAACTGGCTGACCGCGGCCAGGAGCCAGAGCACCCCGCCCCAGGTGCTGGTCAGCCAGAGCCCGACCGCGGCGACGAGATCGATCACCGCGAAATAGACCGTGATCGCCTGATAGCTCAGCAGCTGCGACTCGAACGGCGTCTGCCCCTCCATGCCGATGCCGAAGATCACGGCCCAGGCCATCAGCCCCTTGGCCATCCAGGCGAGCGACAGCAGGCGGAGCAGCCAGACCAGCACGCGCCGCCAGCGGGTCAGCTTGCTCTTCTTCTCCTCGAGGCCGGCCGAGCCGATGACGCGCTGCCCGCGCAGGGGCTCGGCATCTCCCCTCCCCATTCCCATCGCTCAATGCTCCAGGACGAGTTCGTTCGCGCCAAGCGAAGCGAAGTAGTGCGCGATCGCCTGCGGATCGACCTCATCGAGCGTGGCCGGCTGCCAGCGCGGGGCATGATCCTTGTCGATCACAACCGCCCGCACGCCTTCATAGAAGTCATGGCCCTCGGCAATGCGCGAGACGATGCGGTACTCGGTGCGCATCGCCTCGGCGAAATCGAGCCCCGCCCCGCGGCGCATCTGCTCGAAGGCGATGGCAATGCTGGTCGGGGATTTGACGGCAAGCGTCTGCAGGGTCTTGCCGGCGAAGGCATCGCCAGATTCGGCCTTCAGCTTCAACCGCGCCCTGATGCCGTCCAGTTCGGAGGCGCCAAAGCATTCGGTGATGGTCGCGCGCTCGGCAGCGAGCTTTTGCGGGCCGGGATCCTGGGTGTATCCGGCCAGGATCTCGTCGATGGCGCCGCGGCCGGTCAGGGCATCGGCGAGTTCCGCCATCCGGCTGCTCGGTACGGGATGGGTCGCAAGACCCAGCGCCAGGGCGTCCGCGGCCCCGACACGGTCGCCCGTCAGGGCGAGATAGATGCCGGCTGCGCCTTCCAGGCGCGGCAGTGCATAGGTCGCGCCGACATCCGGGAAGAAGCCGATGCCGACCTCGGGCATGGCGAAGAGGTAGCGGTCGCCGGCGATGCGATGGCTGCCATGGAGCGAAATGCCGACGCCGCCGCCCATGACGATGCCGTCGATCAGCGCGATATAGGGCTTGGGATAGTGCTTGATACGGTGATTGAGGATGTATTCCTCGCCCCAGAAGGCGAGCATCTCGCCCTGACGGCCGGCTCGGCCGAGATCATGCAGCGAACGGATGTCGCCGCCCGCGCAAAAGGCCTTCTCGCCAGCGCCCATCACCACGATGCGCGTCACCTGCGGGTCATGCTCCCAGGCATCGAGCGCGCGTGCCAGTTCGCGGACCATGACCAGGCTCAGCGCATTCAGCGCCTTGGGACGGTTGAGGATGACGACACCCGCCGCGCCCCGGATTTCGCAAATGATCTCTGGTTCCTGCGACATGCCGTGCTGATCCCTGATAACAGGGTCCGGTTCTGGGCCGGGGCTCGGGCGCTTGTCAACGCGCGGCGCTGCGTTGCCCTGAGCGCATGGTTGCGACCATCCACCTCTATTTTGGAACGGTTCCGATGTGCTAAGCATCCGGCAAAGGACAAGCCAACGCGCCCAGGCGGCGGAGGATTTTATGGCATCTCGGGTTGTAAGGCCGTTTCCGGCGCCCGTCGCGCGGCAGGATGATCTGCCGGCCACTGCTCTGCGCAGCAAGGATTCGCTCGACCTGACCCGCCGGATGCGGCGCAACCGCAAGGCCGAATGGTCGCGCCGGCTGGTGCGCGAGGCGGTCCTGACCACGAACGACCTGATCTGGCCGATCTTCCTGGTGGATTCGAGCGAGGCCCGCTCCGCTGTCGAGTGGATGCCGGGCGTCGACCGGCTGAATATCGAGGAGGCGGTGCGCCAGAGCGCCCATGCCGCCAGCCTCGGCATTCCGGCGATCGCGCCCTTTCCCTATGTCGAGAAGTCGTTGCGCGACGCGACGGCGTCCGAAGCGCTGAACACGCGCAACCTGATGTGCCGCGCCGTGCGCGCCATCAAGGCCGAGGTGCCCCAGATCGGCATCATCTGCGACGCCGCGCTCGATCCCTACACCTCGCATGGGCACGACGGCGTCATGGCGGGCGAGCGCGTCCTGAACGATGCGAGCGTGCGTATCCTGACACAGCAGGCGCTGGCGCTGGCCGATGCGGGCGCCGATGTCATCGCCCCCTCCGACATGATGGACGGCCGCGTCGGCGCCATCCGGGTCGAACTCGACGAGGCCGGCTTCGAGGACGTCCAGATCATGGCCTATGCGGCAAAATACGCATCGGCCTTCTACGGTCCGTTCCGCGATGCGATCGGTACCAATGCGACGCTGATCGGCGACAAGCGCACCTATCAGATGGACCCCGCCAATTCGGACGAGGCCATTGCAGAGGTGGCGCTCGATCTCGAAGAGGGCGCCGACATGGTGATGATCAAGCCCGGCATGCCCTATCTCGACGTGATCGCCCGCGTGAAGGACCATTTCCGGGTGCCGACCTTCGCCTATCAGGTATCCGGCGAGTACGCGATGATCCAGGCCGCCGCCCTGAATGGCTGGATCGATGGCGACAAGGCCATGATGGAGAGCCTGATCGCGTTCAAGCGCGCCGGCGCCGACGGGGTGCTGAGCTATTTCGCGCCGCGCGTCGCCGAGAAGCTGAAGGTTTGCGGCTGAAAGCGGCTGGCTGAAATGCGTGCGCCTCGGAGCGCACCGCCTCACGTCACGGGAGACCGGCAAAGCGCTGAATTGCGCGACGCATCGAGTATCAACGCGTCGCAACTGGCGCTAGCCTCCGCGCAATGCGCGCGCTCCTCCCGATTCTCATTGCCTTGCTGCTGACCGGCTGCAGCGAACGCTTCGATACGGACCAGACGCGGCTTTGCCGCCAGGCGATCCCGGCGCTCAACGCGCCGGACGCGCGGATCACCATCGACCGCGCGACCAATGGCCCGCGCGCCAATACCTTGCGCATCCTCTACCATGTCGAGACCGGCGGCGGCCCGGCGCGCCAGCGCATGATCGATTGCCTCTTCGCCGGCGAGGGCGCGGGTCTGCAGCGCGGCGCGTTGCTCGGTGTCGCGGTCGACGGACGGCCGATGAACGATGCCAGCTTCTACCTGCTCCGGCGCTTCTACCTCGAGAACCGCGAGGAACCGCCGGTCGATCCGGGCTCGGCCCGCATCGACGGCCTGCCGCAGCTCCCGCCCGGCCTCGCCTATGCCCTGCAGCAGGGCTTGAGCGCCCTGCCCTCGGCCGCGATCTACGCGCTGCTCGCCTCGGCCTATGCGCTGATCTATGGCCTGACCGGGCGCATCATCCTGAGCTTTGGCGAATTCGCCGCGCTCGGCGCGCTCTCAGCCGTGATCGGCGTGGCGCTGCTCATCTCGACGGCGATCTCGACGCCGGTCTCGGGGCTGCTGGTCGCCTTCGTCGTGGCCATGCTGGTCGCGGCCTTTCACGGCTTCGCCATGGGGCGGTTCGTGCTGCGCCATCTCGAGCGCGCCAGCGGCCAGCAGATGCTGATCGCGACGATCGGGCTCGCGATTGCGCTGTCTGAATATCTGCGGCTGGCGCAGGGGCCCGATCTGCGCTGGCTGCCGCCGGTCTACAACGAGCCCTGGCCGCTGGCCCGCTCCGGCAGCTTCATCGTCACCGCAACCCCGGTCGGACTGGCGCTTGCGGCCGGCGGCCTCAGTGCCGCGCTCGGGCTCGTGCTGCTGATCCGCTATTCCGCCTTCGGCCGGGCCTGGCGCGCGGTCTCGGACGATTCCGGCACCGCGGCGCTTTTCGGCGTCAACGCGCGTGCCGTGCATGACCGGGCGCTGATCCTCGCCTGCGCGGCCTGCGGCGCGGCCGGCGTCATCGTCACCGCGATCTATGGCGGCATGGGCTTTGCCGGCGGCTTCACGCTCGGGCTGAAGGCGCTCGTCGCCGCGATCCTGGGCGGCATCGGCTCGGTCGCCGGCGCCTGCCKTGGCGGCCTCAGCATTGCGCTCTTCGAGGTCATATGGTCATCAACCATGCCTATCGAACAGCGCGACATCGCCGTCTATAGCTTGCTCGCCGTGGTGCTGATCCTGCGCCCCGGCGGTTTCTTCGGCGAGGGCGCGATTGCGCCTCGTCAGGTCTGAACGGAACTCCACGCATGAGCGAGCCTTTCTCGATCACTCCCGCCGATATCGAAGCGGCCGCACAGCGTATCGAGGGGCATGTGCTGCGCACGCCGCTGGTGCCGGCGCCGCGCCTGTCCGAGCTCACCGGCGCGACCGTGCTGGTCAAGCACGAGAACATGCAGGCGACGGCCTCCTTCAAGGAGCGCGGCGCGGTCAACAAGCTGCTTGGCCTGACGGAAGCCGAGAGGGCCCGCGGCGTCATCGCCATGTCCGCCGGCAACCATGCACAGGCCGTCGCCTATCACGCGCGCCGCTTCGGCATTCCGGCGACCATCGTGATGCCGGAGACGACGCCGCTGGTGAAGGTCGAGAACACAAGGGCCCATGGCGCCCGCGTCGTGCTCTATGGCGAAACGCTCTACGAATCGGCCGTGCGCGCCCGCGAGCTGGCGCAGGCCGAGACCCTGGTCTTCGTGCATCCCTATGACGATGCCGCCGTGATGGCGGGCCAGGGCACGATCGCGCGCGAAATGCTGGCCGATGCGCCCGATCTCGACGTGCTGATCATCCCGCTCGGCGGCGGCGGGCTGATGGCCGGCAACGCGATTGCGGCCAAGGCCCTGAAGCCGGAGATCGAGCTGATCGGCGTCGAGGCCGAGCTCTATCCCTCCTTCTACAACGCCGTGAATGCCGAGGACCGGCCGATCGGTGGCGCGACCCTGGCCGAAGGCATCGCGGTGAAGACGGTCGGCGAACTGACCTTGCCGATCGTCTCCAGCCTGGTCTCCGATATCGTCCTTGTCGGCGAGGACCTGATCGAGCGCGCGGTCAATGCCTATGCCAGCCTGCAGCATTCGCTGGCCGAGGGCGCCGGCGCCGCGGGGCTCGCCGCAATGCTGAAGGAGCCGGAGCGCTATCGCGGCAAAAAGGTCGGCCTCGTGCTCTGCGGCGGCAATATCGACACGAGGCTGCTCGCCGCGATCATGGTGCGCGAGCTGGAGCGYGAGGACCGCATCGCCGCCTTCCGCCTCACCGCCAGCGACCGGCCGGGCCTGCTCGGCAAGGTCGCGAGCCTGCTCGGCGACCACGGCGCCAACATCCTCGAGGTCAGCCATGGCAGGCTCTTCCTCGACGTGCCGGCCAAGGGCGTGACGCTCGACGTCACCGTCGAGACGCGCGGCGAGAGCCATACGCGCGCCATCGAGGAGGCGCTGCGGGCCAATGGCTTCCAGCCGCGCCGTATCTTTCCGCGTGGCCTTGCGGAACAAGACCGCTGATCAAACATTATGGCGGCGGAGCGCACCACCACCGGATGCGCCCCCCGGAACAAAGGATCTCGACCTTCGATGAGCGAACGCAGCTATCAGCAACCCGCGATCACGCCGATCGAGCAGCGCCCGCTGCAGAATGTCAGCGGCGTGCTGGGGTCGCGCCTGTTCGCCTGGATCGGCGACATCATCGCCCTGTTCATTCTGGGCTGGCTCGTGGTCGCGCTCCTGATCTTCCTCGGCCTCGTCACCTTCGGCGCGACCTGGCTGCTCCTGCCGATCGCGACGGTGGCGACTGCGCTCGGCTATGCGGCGCTGACCATCGGCGGCCGGAAACAGGCGACCTGGGGCATGCGCATGGCGGGCCTCAGGGTCGAGACCGTCAATGGCGGCCGTCCCGACGGGCTCGCAGCCGCCGTCCACGCCCTGCTGTTCTATGTCGCGGCAGGCACGGTCGCGCTCTGGGTGCTCGATATTCTCTGCGGTTTGGTGCGCGATGACCGCAGGCTCGGCCACGACATCCTGACGGGACTGGTCGTCGTTCGCGCCTGATCGTCATCGCAACTCTTGTTGCCGGCTGCGCTGCTGCTACACTCGTGGTTCAGGTCGTTTCCGGAGCGATACGAACGTGACGCGCCCGTTGCGGGATGCCCCGCAATTCTATCTGACGTCACCGACCTCCTGCCCGTATCTGCCCGGGCGGGAGGAACGCAAGGTGTTCACCCACCTTGTCGGCGGGCGAGCGCGCGACCTCAACGACGTGCTCTCGCAAGGCGGCTTCCGGCGCTCGCAGAGCATCGCCTATCGGCCCGCCTGCGAGACCTGCCGCTCCTGCGTCTCCGTCCGCGTCTGCGTCGACGACTTCCGGCCGTCGCGCGGTTTCCGGCGCGTGCTCGCGCGCAATTGCGACCTGATCGGCGAGGAGCTGCCGCCGGAGCCGCGCTCCGAGCACTACTCGCTGTTCCGCAGCTATCTCGACGAACGCCATCCCGATGGCGGCATGGCCTCGATGTCGGCCCTCGATTTCGCGATGATGATCGAGGACACGCATGTCGAGACCAACCTGATCGAGTACCGCCGGCGCGGCCCCGATAGCGGCTTCACCGGGCGCGGCGTCGGCGATCTTTTTGCCATGGCCCTGACCGACCGCCTGAATGACGGGCTTTCCATGGTCTATTCCGTGTTCGACCCGATGCTGGAGCAGCGCTCGCTCGGCACCTTCATGGTGCTCGACCATATCGAGCGGGCCCGCAAGCTCGGCCTGCCCTATGTCTATCTCGGCTATTGGGTCGATGGCTCGCCCAAGATGGCCTACAAGGCCCGCTTCCTGCCGCAGGAGCGCCTCTCGCCCCAGGGCTGGGAACGGGTCGACTCGAACACCTAAACCGTTTGAAACGCATCGTCGAGGCGCGAAAAACGCGCTTGCGGCCCCTGCTCCCGGCCGGCACCTTGGCCGCAATGGCAGCGCGTCCCGGCGCGACGAAGCCCTGATACGGAGGAAGCCTTGAGCGATCAACTGACCGAGCGGCTGGAACGCTGCTATACCGGCATCATCCACGATGTCATGCGCGCGATGGGGCTGAAGGAGTTCACGCTCCCGTCCGATCTGAGGCCCCTCCTGCCCGGCCAGAAGCTCGCCGGCCCGGCCTTCACCGTCGAGGGCAAGACCGATCCGGATTTCGACGCGCATGAAACCCTGCTCGGCTGGACCGGCCTGCTCTCGCGCGCCAAGCCCGGCCATGTCTGGGTCTGCCAGCCCAATACCGACGAGGTCGCGCTGATGGGCGAGCTTTCGGCCGAGACGCTCAAGAACAAGGGCGTGCGCGGCTGCGTCATCGACGGCCTGTCGCGCGATACCGAGTTCATGGTCGACATGGGCTTCCAGGCCTATTTCCGCGCCTATACGCCACGCGACATCGTCGGATTCTGGATGCCGAAGACGATCGACGAGCCGATCAAGATCGGCTCGGTCTGGATCCGGCCCGGCGACTACATCCTCGGCGACCGCGACGGCATCGTGCGCATTCCCGTCGAAGTGATCGAGGAGGTGCTCGAGAAGGCGGAGACGGCGATCTCGGCCGAGAACAAGGTCCGCACCGCGATCCTCGCCGGCACGGACCCGCAGGAAGCCTATCTCCAGTTCGGCAAGTTCTGATCGCTTGCGGCCTGCCTGCCCGGTCGCGCGGACTGACGCGGCCGGCTCCTCCAAGGAGTTAAGCCCATGGCTCAGCACGATCCCCGGCTCATCCTGCTCGATCCGCGCGACAACGTCTTTGTCGCGCGGATGAGGCTCGCCGCCGGCGAGACCGTGGAAACCGGCGCGGGCCCGGCCGTGCTCGACCGTGATATCGCGCTCGCCCACAAGGTCGCGCGAAAGCCGATCGTCACCGGCGAAAAAATCCTGAAATACGGGGCGCCGATCGGCGTGGCGACCGAAGCGATCGCGCCCGGCCAGCATGTCCATGTTCAGAACATGAAGAGCGACTACACCCCGACCTATCATCTCGAAGACGAGCGCAAGGCGGGAGCCGTCCAATGAACGACATGCGCGGCTATCTCCGGTCCGACGGGCGCAAGGGCATCCGCAACACAATCGCCGTCGCCTATCTCGTCGAATGCGCGCATCACGTCGCGCGCGAGATCGCCCTGCCCTGGCGCGAGAACGGCGTCCATGTCATCGGCTTTCCCGGCTGCTATCCCAATGGCTATGCCGAGAAGATGATGGAGCGGCTCTGCACCCACCCCAATGTCGGGGCCGTGCTGCTGATCTCGCTCGGCTGCGAGAGTTTCAACAAATATGCGCTCGAGCGGGTCGTGCGCGCCTCGGGCCGGCCGGTGAAGACCATCATCATCCAGGGCACGGGCGGCACGCGCAGCTCGATCAAGGAAGGGCGCGCCTGGATCGAGGCCGAGCGCGCGCATCTCGACGAGCAGGAGACCGTGCCGATGGCGCTCAGTGAGCTCGTCGTCGGCACCGTCTGCGGCGGCTCGGACGGCACCTCGGGCATCACCGGGAACCCTGCGGCGGGGCGCGCCTTCGACCTGCTGATTTCCGAGGGTGCCGCATGCATCTTCGAGGAAACCGGCGAGCTGATCGGCTGCGAACACATCATGGCGGCGCGCGCCGTGACACCGGAACTCGGCGAGGAGCTGGAGAAATCGGTCGCCAAGGCGGCCCGCTACTACGCGACGCTCGGCTATGGCTCCTTCGCCGCCGGCAATGCCGAGGGCGGATTGTCGACGATCGAGGAGAAGTCGATGGGCGCCTATGCCAAATCCGGGGCCTCGCCGATCTCGGGCCTGATCAAGCCCGGCGACATCCCGCCCCATGGCGGGCTCTATTTGCTCGATGTCGTGCCCGATGGCGAGGTGCGGTTCGGCTTCCCCAACATCAACGACAATGCCGAGATCGCGGAGCTGATCGCCTGCGGCGCCCATTGCGTGCTGTTCGTCACCGGCCGCGGCTCGGTCGTCGGCTCGGCGATCTCGCCGGTGGTCAAGATCTGCGCGAACCCGGAAACCTATCGCCGGATGGCCGACGACATGGATGTCGATGCCGGGCGGATCCTCGAGGGCCGCGCTGGGCTCGACGAGGTCGGCCGCGAAATCCGCGACCTCGTCATCTCCTTGGCCAAGGGCGGGAGCACCAAATCGGAGGAGCTCGGCCACCAGGAGTTCATCCTGACCTATAAGAGTTTCGAACCGCTCGGCCCGGCTTGCCTGCCAGCGGCGTGACGAGGGAGCGTGGGCGGTTCGTGCCCGATGGGGCACCATGGCACTGCCTAAGCTGCCGAAAGGGTTTAAACCGCTGATATAGTGTATGTTTCTTAGCGTATACTGTTACACACCGACCCCGAAAGAGCTCCAAAACCGCCGAAAACGGGGCAACGTCAGGGAGGATCGACTACCGGATCACCAGAACAGGGATAGTCGTACTTGCCAGCACCTCCAACGTCTGGCTCCCAAGCACGACCCTCTGCACGCCACGCCGGGCATGAGTAGACATCACGACGAGATCACAGCCGTTGAGCTTGGCCAATCGCACGATTGCCGCAGCTTGAGAAACATCGGCCTCGTGTTCCAGAGTTACCGTGACGCCCTGTTCGGAAGCGCTTTGCTCAATGGAGGCTATGCGTTCCTTCATGAACGCATCAATCTGCAGGCGGGCTGCGTGCGAGATCTCCGGCCGCAGAGGTTCTGAAACGGTCAGGACCGTGACTTTAGCCCCGAGCGGTTTGGCGAGCGCCAAGCCATGTTCAAGACCCTTGCGAGCAAGTTCGGAGTCGTCTGTAGCGATCAGAATGTGTTTGTACATTTGCCCTCTCCGGCAGGGATTGCGCCGGCATACTGGATGACATTGATCGGTAGGCAAGCGCTTCCCGACTGAACCATTGAGCGAGCCAGCGCGCATACTGATCGTCGACAGCTGTCTCTGGCCAACGGCCGCTGGATAGCGGGGTCCCGGGCCGGCATGCATCCGCAGCATGCCGCACCGTCGGTCGCACCGAAGAAAATTCTTCGTTATCCGGAAAAATCCGCGACGGACCTAAGACTTGAGCCCTTGAAGGCGCATTAGGCGAGATCGCGCTGCGTTCGCTGCCGCATCTCGAGGACGGGGCGCGCAAGGCCTATGCCGGCCATGCCGCCGCAGTGCCGAGCCTGCTGCATGAGGTCGCGGTCACGCTTGCCGGCGATGCCGATTCCGAGGTCGCGGGCCTCGGATTGAAGCTCCCCCGGGGCTGACCGATACCGACCTCGCTGCGATCGCGGTGAGCCCGTCGCATCATCATCTCGCGGCGATTGCCGAGCACGCCCGTCTCTCGGAAAGCGTCACCGACATTCTCGTCCAGCGCGGCGACCGCACGGTGCTGCACACGAACAGCGCCCATGAAGGCGCGCATTGCTCCGCCAAACGCTTCGAACCGCTCGGCCCCGCCTGCCTGCCGGCGGCGTGACCACGGGGCGCAGGCGCTTCATTCCCTTGGGTTATTGACCGCCGGCCTGCCGCGCCGTAGCGCTGCAGGCATGGGCGCGACGGCGACAGGGGCGAGATGGGGGCGCGGCATCGTTGCCGTGCTCTGCGCCTATGCGCTGATCCTCAACGCGGTCCTGATGTCGATCGGCGCGGGGTTCTCGGCCGCTCCCTCGCCCTTTCCGCGACATGTCCTTTGTGCTCCCGGCGGATCGTCCGAACCGACGGAACCGGCGAGCCCGGAGCAATCCAAGACCTGCTGCGCGCTCGGTTGCCTTGCAGGTAGCAGCGGCGCCCCTCCTGTCGCTGCCGCGGCGCTGCCGCTCCGCCGCAGCATCAGTGTCGCGAGAGGCTTCACCTGTCCGCCCGCACCGCGCGTCGCGAGCGGCCGCAGCCTCTACCCGCTTGGAGCGCGCGCCCCGCCTGCCCTGGCCTGAAACCAGACTTCCCCTTCAGGACAGGACACTCTCATGACCATCGTTTCATCGACGCAGGCAGCGCCTGCGCGCGCGGATACACGCGCCGCCTCCCTCTACCGCGCCGTCTGGCGCTGGCATTTCTATGCCGGGCTGTTGACGCTGCCCTTCCTCATCCTGCTCGCGGTCACCGGCGGGCTCTATCTCTTCCGGACCGAGATCGACGGGCTGGTTCATCGCGATCTCAAGCGGGTGGAGACCCGATCGACCGCCCCGGCCCCTGCGACAACACTGGTCGCCAACGCGCTTGCAGCCTTTCCCGGCAAGGCCGTGAAATTCGTGCCCGCGGCAACAGCGTCATCGGCCGCGGAAGTCACCGTCCGGGATGCCACTGGTGCGCGCAAGGTCGTGCATGTCGACCCCTATGACGGGCGTGTGCTTGGAGAGATCCCCGACAAGGGCACGGTGATGTGGGTCGTGCGGCAGATCCACAGCCTCGCCTATTTCGGGCCCGTCGCGAATGGCGTGATCGAGATCGCCGGCGGCTGGTCGATCCTGCTGGTCGGGACCGGGCTCTATCTATGGTGGCCGCGCGGGCGCAAGGGCGGCGTGGTCTCGCTGCGTGGCGATGCCGGCAAGCGCGTCTTCTGGCGCGACCTGCATGCCGTCACCGGCGCCTTCGCCGGCGTCTTCATCGTCTTCCTGGCGATCACCGGCATGCCCTGGTCCGTGCTCTGGGGCGACCAGGTCAATCGCTGGGCGAACGGGCATAATTTCGGCTATCCGGCCGGCATCCGCGTCAACCTGCCCATGTCGGACGAGCATCTGCACCATGCCGGGCCGACCTCATGGTCGCTGGAACAGGCGCGCGTGCCGGAATCGATCGCGACGGCGGCAGCGCCGATCAGCCTCGACACGGCCGTGGCGAGGTTCGACGCGCTCGGCCTGGCGCGCGGCTACGCCATCAACCTGCCGGCCGGTCTCAACGGCGTCTTCACCGGTTCTGTCTACCCAAACGACCTGTCGCAGCAGCGCGTCATCCATCTCGACCAGTATAGCGGCGCGCCCCTGCTCGACATGTCCTTCGCGGATTACGGCCCGCTCGGGAAATGGCTGGAATGGGGCATCAACGTCCATATGGGTCAGGAATTCGGCCTGGCGAACCAGCTCTTCATGCTGGCCGTCTGCCTCGCGATCATCCTGCTTTCGGTCTCGGCCGGGGTGATGTGGTGGAAGCGACGTCCGGCCGGGTCGCTCGGCGTGCCGCCCCTCCCGCCCGAGCGCCGGACGCTCTACGGTGTCTTTGCCATCCTGGCGGTCGGCGGGCTGGTCTTTCCGCTCGTCGGCGCATCGCTGATCGTCATGCTGGTGGTCGACCGCTGCCTCTGGCCGAGGACCGCGCGATAGCGGCATCGCGGGCCGGCATGCATTCGCGGCGTGCCGGCCCGTTGAACACGCAGAAGAAAATCCTCGCTTCCCGCGAAAATCCGCGACGGATTTAAGACTAAATCAAACCGAACCGGCGCAGGTTGCGGATACTTGCCTGACGCGTATCTGGGGGGCCAATGCTGAGTTCTTTGACACGGATGCCCTCCGAGATGTCCTCGGAGGCACGCCGGCAGCTGCTCAATGCCGTCACGGACCTTTTTCTGCTCGACCAGGATCCGACCGAGCCCTCCAAGGCGCATTACGGCGAGATCGCACTGCGCTCGCTGCCGCATCTCGAGGACGAGGCCCGCAAGGCCTATGCCGGCCATGTCGCGGCGGTGCCGAGCCTGCCGCATGAGGTGGCGGTCACGCTTGCCGGCGACGCCGATTCCGAGGTCGCACGCCTCGTGCTGAAGCTCTCCCCGGTGCTGACCGACACCGACCTCGCTGCAATCGCGGTGAGCCAGTCGCAGCACCATCTCGCGGCGATTGCCGAACGCGCCCGCCTCTCGGAAAGCGTTACCGACATTCTCGTCCAGCGCGGCGACCGCACTGTGCTGCACACGGTCAGCGCCAATGAAGGCGCGCATTTCTCCGACAAGGGTTTTGACACGCTGCTGGAACGCGGCGGCAAGGATGCTGAGATCGGTGGCGCGCTGGCCAGGCGTTCCGACCTGACACCGAACCGGGCCAGCCGCGTCCTGGAGATCGTCGAGGGGCTCAGCGGCGGCTCCGGGCTGTGGTCCAAGCCCGCCGACGAGGCCGCGACGCTTGCCCGCCGTGCACGCCAGCAGCGGCTGGAGGTGAAGCTCCTGCTCGCCGATCTCGGCGCAGGCAAGCGCGAGCTCGACGAGATCGTGAGCATGCTGGCCGAGGAGGACCGGGCCTATCACCTTGCCGAGGTGATCGCGCAGGCCTCGGGCATCACCAACGAGCAGGCGCTTCGCGTCCTGCTGCAGCGCGATGTCAGCGGCATCGCCGTGACCTGCCGCTCGCTGAATCTCGGCATTGCGGCCTTCAAATCCGTTCTGGAACTGCGCTCGCGGCGGCTGCTCTTCGGCGCGCGCGATGCCGAGGGCGACCTGAAGAACTATGCCGGCCTCGACATCGCCACCGCCGAGCGGACGCTGCGTTTCCTCAAGCTGAAGACGAAGATCGGCTGAAGCATCGGCCCGAAAAGTGGATTGCGGTTTTCGGGGTAAAGCCGATGCAAAGATAGAAGGCTGGATCATCGGTTGGGATACGATATCCGGCCCGCCGATCCAGGGGCGGGCGGCCTGGGGGCCGCTTCCGCCACAAATCCGCGACATTCACGCGACCTTCTGCTAGGCTTACGCATAGGGGTTTGCCGAGAGGATGCCTTCGACGTGAGACTACCGATCCTTTCCGGCGCGCTCTGCGCGCTTGCGCTCAGCGCTGGGACCTCGCAGGCGCAGGCCTATCTGCCCTTCACGGGCTTTGCCGCCGTGCCGTCCTTCGCCTGGTCGGAGCCGACGCTGGCGCCCGGCGGTGTCAAGTGGGAAGGCTCCTATGCCCGCATCTCCACGGGCTTCCAGGTGACCAGCGCCAAGGGACTGGGCACGTCGGCCGGCCCGACGATCGGGCTCGAAGGCGGCAAGATGTGGCGCGATGGCGACTTCCTCTACGGCGTCATCGGCGCACTCGAATACGCCCCTGCGATCGGCGGCTACGGCACGCCGAGCTTCAACACGGCGGCTTGGACGCGCGATGTCGTCGGCGCCTTCCAGCTCAAGGCCGGCGTGTTCGCAACCGAGAACGTGCTGCTCTACACCAAGGTCGGGCTCGCTGCCGGCAACGAGACCTGGCGCTATGGCGCGACGCCCTTCAGTTCGCCGTTCAACCGCAGCGAGATCGCGGTCAGGCCGGAGGCCCGTGCCGGAGTCGAATGGGCGGTGACCAACAACCTGACGCTCGGCCTCGAGGTCGGCG
>NZ_JBFTZN010000036.1:0-31693 GCF_056406775.1 Allobosea sp. P1_A7 | reverse complement strand
TGGCTCGGACGCTGCCGCCGCCTCGCAAAGGACTGGGAGAAATCCATCGAAAGCGCGACCGCCTTCGCTCATATCGCCAGCATCCGCATGCTCACACGCCGCATCGCAAGACATTGCAAACCCGCGTGAACTTTTGAATCCGGCTCTGAGGAGTCCCGACGAGCGGCGCCGACGACGGGGAGGGCGACGCGGAACGTGACGGCGTCACCAATGATCGRGGCGTGACGGGCGGAATTGAGCCAGCATGATGAGCCGAGCCAGCGAAGAGGCCTTTCATCGATGAGTTCAACCAGGCGCGCGGGGTCGGCCGATGAGTCTTTCAATGAGATGAAGAAGTGGATCGAGCAGCCCGTGCCTCAACCAGCCAGATGGGTGATCTGTCCCGCCGATCGGCAGGTTCTCCTCACGGAGGCATGTATGTGAGGGGGAGCCAGAGCCGCCTGTCGAAATCAAATGGTTTTGTGCTTTGGATGCTRATGCTCGCGGCTCCGGGGTGCGCCGGGTTGATCAGCAAGTTGAAGCTGTTTGGCACCACAAAGGATGGAACCTTAAGGATCGGGGTTTCCATTGTGGCGAGCCAGCGGTCACCGACAGTTGCCGGTGCTTCAATTGGGTCCAAAATCTCTTTGATTACAGCTGAGCCTGACTCGATTTCCATGAGGACGTAATCGTCTGGGATCAGGTCAGGCTCGAGGTCGAGATGTACTCTTACCTCAAGAATCGCGAGTGCCGGGTTTTCGGCCGTATACAGCAGGGGGCGTCCGGGAGTGTTCCACCGTCCGCCGTAGATCCGAGCCCCCTCGCCGTTCAAATCGGCGAACGGTAAACGGCAAACACGCCAGACTTTCATATCAGGCGGCGATGCCGTGGCCGATGCGGCCGAGCAGCGCCTCGACCTGGTCTGCTCCCTCCGACGTGTCGAGGAGGTCGATGGGTTTTTCGCCGCTGAGTGCGGTTGTTGGTCGGCGCAGCCACTTGGCTGCCTTCTGCTGAGATCCGAACGTTTCCTCAGCTTCGGCAAGGACGCGCGCAGCCCGGATCAGGCGGTCAGATTGTTCGGATGTCAGGGTGCCAATCTTGCGCCGGTGGCTGAGGGTTTTGCGAGGAATGACAACCAGGTCAATTTCGGCGAGGGACATGCGGCCGCTGCTGATGACGTACTCCACAGTCTGGACCGGGAAGCCTCGCCGAACTGCGCTAATGAGATCGCGGCTGCTATTGATGGGGGCGCCGATTAGGTCGCGCCCACCAACGACTTCGAGTGCGGTAACTGTGGTCATGGCCGATCTCCCTGGCGATATGCCTTAGATATAGGGGCATATCGCCATAGCTACAAGTGGCACGGTCGCCAAGCCGCCGGATCAGGGTCGCGCCCTCGGCGTTCTCGTCGATGCCCAGCATCGCCTTCCCCTCGCGGCCCGGTTCGGCTCGGGCGACCCAAGACGATGAGGCCACCCAGGCAGAGCACGGGCCCGGTACAAGCCAGCTTTCTCAGGAACGCGCCGCAGCCCGCGCGCCGTGGTCTCGCCCTCCCGATCCTCGGAGGTGCGGCGAAAATCCAGCTCCTGCGTGTCCGTCGCCAGTGCGTCGACAACCGGCTCGCGCCAGCAACATCCGTTCGCCACCTGTGGTCAGCTCCATGCATGTCACGCTGGAGATCCTGCGCGCAAGCGCGCTTCATGGCCGGGGAGGGGGCCGCCCGTTGATCCTCGAACGCCGGGAACAGGCGCTGATCGGTGACGGGCGGAGCGGACAAGGCACTGCTGACCAGCGCCAGCGGGTCAGCCCGTTTTGCACACAACCTTGGTCGCAACCGACCGCCGTTTCACGGGCAATCAATGTCCGCTCCCGGGCGAGGGCCCAACGTCCCTAACTGGCGCAACAGCGCCAACGCGACTAGGTTCATGGGATCATTGGCGCTAAAGCACTGCCGCCACGGCGCGCCGGGTCGCGTCGACGATCTGGTCGACCTCCTGCCTTGTGAGGCATAGCGGTGGTGCGAAGCCCAGGATATCGCCTTGCGGCATGGCGCGGGCGATGACGCCCTGTTCCAGCAGGGCGGCGGCAATGCGCGGGCCGACCTTTTCAGAGGTAGCGAAGAAGACGCGGTCATCCCTGTCGCGGACGAACTCGACCGCCGCCAGCAGGCCCTCGCCACGGACCTCGCCGACATGGCGATGGCCGCCAAGGGCATCCTGCAGCGTCGCATTGAAATAGGCGCCGACTTCGCCGGCATTGCGCACGAGATCGAGTTCGTCGACCAGTTCGAGATTGGCGACGCCCGCAGCAGTGCAAAGCGGGTGCGAGGAATAGGTCCAGCCATGGCCGATCGGGCCGTATTCATCCGAGCCCTGCTCCAGCACCCCCCAAAGCTTCTCCGAGACGATGACGCCCGAGAGCGGCGCATAGGCCGAGGTCAGCCCTTTGGCGATGGTGATGAGGTCGGGCTCGATGCCGTAATGGTCCGAGCCGAACATGCTGCCCAGTCGCCCGAAGCCGGTGACGACCTCGTCCGCGATCAGCAGGACATCGTGCTTCTTCAGCACCGCCTGGATCTTCGCCCAGTAGCCGGCGGGCGGCGGCACGATGCCACCCGTGCCGAGCACCGGCTCGCCGATGAAGGCGGCGATCGTCTCCGGTCCCTCGGCCTGGATCAGCTCCTCGAGCTTGTCGGCGCAATGCTGCGAGAACTGCTCCTCGCTGAGGCTGCGGTCCTCGCGGTGGTAGTAATACGGCGCTTCGGTGTGGAGGATGGGGGCCCTGGGCAGGTCRAAGAGAGTGTGGAAGGCGGCAAGGCCGGTGAGGCTCCCGGTCATCACGCCCGAGCCGTGATAGCCGCGCCAGCGCGATATTATCTTCTTCTTCTCCGGCCGCTTCAGGACGTTGTTATAGTACCAGACCAGCTTGAGATTGGTCTCGTTGGCGTCCGAGCCAGACAGCCCGAAGAAAACGCGGCTCATGCCCTTGGGCGCGCGCTCGATCACCATCTTGGCGAGCTTGATCGAGGGCTCGGAGCCGTGGCCGACATACGCATGGTAATAGGGCAGCTTCGCCGCCTGCTCGGCGATCGCATCGGTGATCGACTTTCGGCCATAGCCGACATTGACGCAGTAGAGGCCGGCGAACGCGTCGAGGCTCGTTTTGCCCTCGCGGTCGACGATGTAGACGCCCTCGCCACCGGTAATGATGCGGTTCGGGGCCTCACCACGGGCATGCTGGCCCATATGGGTCGAGGGATGGAAGACGTGGTCGCGGTCCCAGGCGTCCAGTTCATTGCTGGTGCGGGCGTGATGGTCGAGCATCGCAGGAATCCTTCGTGGAAACGGCAAGCGGCGCCTCAGTTCAGATCGAGGCAGACATATTTGAGGTCGGTGAAGGCCTCGAGGCCGTGGCGCGAGCCTTCGCGACCAAGGCCGGATTGCTTCATCCCGCCGAAGGGGATCGGCGCGCCGGTGATCTTGACCCGATTGACCGCCACCATCCCGTATTCGAGCGCCCTGGCCATGCGCGCGGCCCGCGCACCGTCACGCGTCACGAGATAGGCGACGAGGCCGTATTCCGTGTCGTTGGCACGGGCGATGACCTCGTCCTCGCTACCGAACGGGGCGATGGCCGCCACTGGGGCAAAGGTCTCCTCGCGCATGATCAGCGCCTCGTCGGGCACGTCGGCGAGGGCGGTCGGTGCCAGGAAGAGCGGGCCCGGCATGGCGCGCTCCGGCGTCAGCCGCCGCGCGCCGCGCGCCAAAGCGTCGGCGATCTGGGCTTCGGCTTTGCGTTTGGCAGCCGCGTGCATCAGCGGGCCTATCTCGACCTCGCGCTCCAGGCCGGACCCGACCCRCAGCGCCGAGACCTTGTCGGCAAAGGCAGCGCAGAAGCGCTCGTAGAGACCACGCTGCACATAGATCCGGTTGGCGGCGAGGCAGTCCTGGCCGGACGTCGCGAACTTGGCATCGATGGCGAGCGCAACAGCCCGGTCGAGATCGGCATCGTCGAAGACGATCAGCGGCGCATGGCCGCCGAGCTCCATGACCACGCGCTTGACGGTTGCCGCGGCGTTGCGGGCGACGACCCGGCCGATCTCGGTCGAGCCGGTGAAGCTGACGGCACGCACGCGAGCATCGGCGCAATAGGTTTCTGCGATCGGCGCGGCGTCGCCGGTAACGATGTTGAAGACGCCAGCCGGCAGCCCGGCGCGGTCGGCGAGCTTCGCCAGTGCCAGTGCCGACAGTGGCGTGTGCGACGAGGGATGAGCGACGACGGTGCAGCCGGCGGCGAGGGCTGCCGCGGCCTTGCGCGTCAGCATGGCGGACGGGAAGTTCCATGGGGTGAGCAAGGCTGCAACACCAACCGGCTCGCGCGACAGGGACATCTGCGCACCCGGCAAATGGCTGGTCACGCTCTCGACATTCACGCGCAGGGCTTCCTCCGCGTAATAGGTGATGAAGTCGGCGGCGTACGCGATCTCGCCGCGCGCTTCCGCCAGCGGCTTGCCCTGTTCAAGCGTCATTAGAAGCGCGAGATCCTCGGCAGCCGCAAACATCGCGGCATGCCAGCGCCGCAGCAGTGCTGCGCGCGCCTGCGGCAGCAGCGCTTTCCAGGTCGGGAAGGCAGCATGCGCCGCCTCGATTGCCTGCGTCGCTTCAGCCGCTCCGAGCGCTGCGACCTGCGCGACGAGGGCGCCCGTCGCGGGGTCGCTCACCGGGAAGGTCTTGCCGTCGCGAGCAGCGGTCCAGCGCCCGTCGATATAGGCGAGCTGCCGTAGCAGGCGACGATCGGCGAGGCGCGACAGTCCGGGATGCTCCGCAGGCTTGGCGATTGCAGTTTCCCGCCTTGCCGTGCTCGTCATTGCGTTCATGACCATCCTCCCTCGGTTGACGACGAGGTTAGGTGAAGGACTGGCGAGACTGTCTTCGAAGTCTCGGTTTCGCGCCGAGAAAGTCTCGGAAGTTCAGGCCGGCGCCGATAGAGTGTCGGCGCCGGCTCAGCCCAGCACCGAGGCCAGGAATTCGCGTGTGCGAGGCTGCTCGGGCGCGCTGAAGATGCGCTCCGGCTCCCCCTGTTCGCAGATGCGCCCCTTGTCGAAGAAGCAGACCCTATCGGAGACCTCGCGAGCGAAGCGCATTTCGTGAGTGACCAGCAGCATGGTGAGGTCGTGTTCGCTGGCGAGGCCGCGGATGACGGAGAGAACCTCTCCGACGAGTTGCGGGTCGAGTGCCGAGGTCGGCTCGTCGAAGAGCAGCACACGGGGACGCATGGCCAGCGCGCGGGCAATGGCGACGCGCTGCTGCTGGCCGCCGGAGAGCTGTGCAGGATAATGGTCCTTCTTGTCGGCGAGCCCGACCATGGCGAGCAGGTCGACGGCCCGGCATTCGGCCTCGCCGCGCGGCAGGCCGAGCACGCGCACTGGCGCTTCGACGACATTGCGCAGAACGGTCATATGCGGGAACAGGTTGAAGCTCTGGAAGACCATACCGACATGGCTGCGGATCTGGCGCAGATGCCCGTCCGACGCCTTGAATGGTCCGCCGGCTTTCGGCTCGTGATAGGGCATGCCTGCAAGCGTCAGCCGGCCCTCCTGGAACGGCTCCAGCGTCATCAGGATGCGCAGCACCGTCGATTTGCCCGAGCCCGACGGGCCGATCAGCGTGACCTTCTCCCCACGGGCGACGCTGAAGTTGAAGTCGTCGAGCACGGTCAATGCTCCGAAGCGCTTGGTGACGCCGGCGAACTCAATGATGGGCGCCTGAGAGGTCTCGGTCATCGCAGCGGGATCCCTGCTTTCGGCAGCGCCTTGTGCAGCCGGTGCAGGCCGGCTGAGCAGATCAGCGTGAGGAGGAGGAAGATCAGGCCGACCAGGGTCAGCGGCACCAGATATTCGAAGGTGCGCTCGCCGATCATGTTGGCGAGCCCCATCATCTCAAGCACGGTGACGACGGAGAGCACCGGCGTCTCCTTGATCATCGCGACGAGATAGTTGCCCATCGCCGGCAAGATGCGCGGCACGATCTGCGGCACGACGATGTCGCGATAGGTCTGCAGCCGGGAGAGGTTCAACGCGGTCGCCGCCTCCCATTGCCCGCGCGGCACGGCCTCGATACCGCCGCGGTAGACCTCGGAGGTATAGGCCGAATACTGCAGCCCGAGCGCGATCGCCCCGGTCAGGAAGGCCGGCAGCGTGACGCCATAGTCCGGGAGCACGTAGTAGAGGAAGAAGAGTTGCACCAAGAGCGGCGTGTCGCGCAGGAACTCGACGACGATGGCCGTCGTCCAGGACACGGCCGCAAAACGGCTGCGGCGCAGCAGCGCGAAGACAAGGCCGAGCACCAGCGCGATCGCAAAGCCTGCAGCAGCCGCCTGCAACGTCACCGTCAGCCCGATCAGGATAATCGGCAGGATCGAGGACGCGTAGGTGAGCGGCGTCGTCGTATCCCAATCGAAGCCGTACATCATGCCATCAGCCTCACGAATGGGCCGCGCGCGGGAAGGCGGCGCCGCGCCGGACCAGCCGTTCGATCAGCCGCATGATCAACATCAGCACCAGCGACATCGCGAAGTAGCCGACGAGCGTCAGGCTGTAGACGCCGGCGCTATCGAGGGTGAGGTTGCGGATCGATTGCGCCCGGAAGGTCAGGTCAGCGATCGAGATCAGCGACACCAGCGAGGATAGTTTCAGGGTCTCGATGGCGAGATTGCCGAAGGCCGGCATCATCTCGACCAGCCCCTGCGGCAAGGTGATGTGAAGAAGCGTCTGGGTGCGGCCGAAATTCAGCGCCCGCGCCGCTTCGTGCTGCTGGACGGAGACCGATTGAAGCGCGCCGCGGACGATCTCGGAGCCATAGGCGCCGACATGTAGGGAGAGCACGAGGATACCGGTGGCGACCGGCTCAAAGCTTATCCCTAAGAGCGGCAGGGCGTAGTAGAACCAGAACAGCTGGACGAACAGCGAGGTGCCGCGGAAGAGCTCGGTGTAGCAAAGGGCAATCGTCGCCAGCACGCGCCCGCCCTCGACGCGGGCGATGCCGGCCGCAAAGGCGGCGACAGCGCCGATCGCGATCGCCGACAAGGTGATCCCGGCAGTGACGAGGGCGCCGCGCGACAATGCGGGCAGATAGGACAGCCACTCCATCCAGTAGGCTCCGCGAAAGCGTTTAACAGGTGTGGAGCTCCACCCGCCATCGGGGCGGGCGGAACGATGTCAGCTAGCCTTACTTGCCGGCGCAGAGGTCCTCGACCTTGCGCTCCGCCGCAGCCTTGATGCTGGCCTCCGACAGCCCGTAAGTGCCGAGGATCTTCTTGTAATCGTCAGTCTTGCGGAACTCGACCAAGGCGGCGTTGAAGGCGTCGCGCAGCTCCTTGTCTTCGGAGCGGAATGCGAAGCCGCCGAAATTGCGGACCGGCTTGCCGTTGACCACAGGGTCGCTGAAGGGCGCGACCTGCTCGACATTGGCCTGGCCCTTGGCGAGCGAGGCGACGGTGAGTTCGGTCGCGGCATAGGCGTCGGCGCGGCTCTGTACGGTGGCGAGCGCGTCGGCATTGGCGGTGATGAAGATCACCTGTCTGTCCTTGACGCCGACGGCGCGCAGGAAGTCGATATTGTTCGCCCCGGACACGACCGCGACCTTCAGCGACGGATCCTTGGCGATATCGGCATAGGTCGTCAGTTTCTTCGGGTTGCCCTTCTTCACCAGCAAACCCTCGCCATAGGAGGAGTTCGGCTCGGTGAAGGAGACCTGCTTGCACCGCTCCGGCGAGATGTTCTGCTCGGCGGCGACGAAATCGAAGCGCTTGGCCTTGAGGCCGGGGATCAGAGTGCCGAACGGCGTGACGGACCAGTTGGCCTCCGCGACACCGAGCTTCTTCAGCACGGCATTGGCGACGTCGGGGCCGATACCGGCCGAGGTACCGTCATCCTTCATGTAGGAATAGGGCAGCTCGTTGGCGGTCGCGACGCGGATATAGCCCTGGTCCTTGACGTCCTTGAGGCTGGTGGCGCCAGCCGCGGACAGGGCGATGGCGAGAGCCATGGCGGAGATTCCGGCAATCTTCAGAAACGGCATCTGCATTCTCCTCTGGTTGATGTTTCTCCGCATGCCGATTGCTTCGGCTTCTCTGGCGTCTTCGCGCCGGCGGCTTGGCTTGGGCCGGTYGCCCGGCCGAACGGGTCAGGGTGCCTCCCGCAGCGCGGCGAGGACGCAAAGGCAGTCGCCCGCCTTGATCAGCCCGGGGATGTGACGGGCGGCGAGGATGCCATCCATGGCAGCCTGGTACTCGGCCGGGGCGAGCCCGGTTTTTCCAACGGGATGAACCCGGGCGATCACTTCGCCGGCCCGCACGGCTTCGCCGAGATCGTGCTGGAAGACGATCAGCCCGTCATCCTGCGCGAAGGTGAAGCAGTCGTCGGAGGGCATGTCGAGCCAGCGGGTCGGCGCCGTCTCGGGCGCTCCTGCGAGGATGCCGGCATGCCTKAGCAGGTTCCCGGCACCGCGCCGGGCGATGCCGATGCTGCGGGCAGTTGCCGTCCCGGCGCCGCCGAGCTCGGTCGTAACGAAGACCTTGCCCATCTCCTCGACCGTGGTGTCAAGCATGCCGACGGCGTCGATCTCCAGCATCTTCATCGAGTACGGCGCAGAGAAGGCGGCAACCGCCGCAAAGCAGCGCGCCTCCTGCGCCTTGTCCGGCAGCTCATGAGCCGCCGCATAGGGCAGGAAGTCGAGCGTCTTTCCGCCCGAATGGAAGTCGAGCACGATATCGGCGAGCGGCACGAGATGGCGCGTGACATAGTCGGCGATCTTCTCGGTGACACTGCCGTCCGGGCGGCCCGGAAAACTGCGGTTGAGATTGCCCTTGTCGATCGGCGAGGTCCGCGTCCCCGCGCGGAAGGCGGGGTAGTTCAGCGCCGGCAGGATGATGACCCGGCCCGAAATTGTCGCCGGGTCGAGCGCGCACGCCAGCTCGAACAGTGCCGCCGGGCCCTCATATTCGTCGCCATGGTTCGCGCCGGTCAAAAGCGCGGTCGGCCCCTCCCCGCTCGCAACGACGCAGATCGGGATCATCACCGAGCCCCAGGCGCTGTCATCGCGGCTATAGGGCAGACGCAGATGGCCGTGCTGAACGCCCTTCGCCGATAGATCGATCGTAGGCGTCACTGGCGAGGGACGGGGCGAGGCGATCAACATGCCCTTACCCCTTGACGAAGAGCTGGCGTGGCACGCTCGACAGGCACTCGACGCCGGTCTGCGTGATCGCGATGCTCTCCGTGATCTCGAGCCCCATGTCCTCGAGCCAGAGGCCGGTCATGAAGTGGAAGGTCATGCCGGGCTGGAGCTCGGTCCGGTCGCCGGGCCTGAGGCTCATGGTGCGCTCGCCCCAATCGGGTGGATAGGACAGACCGATCGGGTAGCCGGTGCGGTTGTCCTTGATGATGCCGTACCGCTTCAGCACCGCGAAGAATGCGTTGGCGATGTCCTCGCAGGTGTTGCCGGGTTTTGCTGTGGCGAGGCCGGCTTCCATGCCTTCGAGCGTCGCCTTCTCGGCGTCGAGGAAAGCCTGGGTTGGCTTGCCCAGGAAGACGGTGCGCGACAGTGGGCAGTGGTAACGCTTATGGGCGCCGGCGATCTCGAAGAAAGTGCCTTCGCCTGATCGCATCGGCTTGTCGTCCCAAGTCAGGTGCGGAGCTGAGGCGTCGGCGCCCGAAGGCAGCAGCGGCACGATCGCCGGATAGTCGCCGCCGAACTCGGCCGTGCCGCGGATGCCGGCATCGTAGATCTCGGCGACGAGGTCGCATTTGCGCATGCCGGGCTCGACGACCTCGACGATGCGCTGGTGCATCAGCTCGACGATGCGGCCGGCCTTGCGCATGTAGTCGAGCTCGGTCTYGCTCTTGACCGCGCGCTGCCAGTTCACCAACCCGCCGGCATCCTTGAAACGGGCGTTCGGGAGGTGCGTCCGCAGCGAGGCGAAGGCCGCCGCGGAGAAGTAGTAATTGTCCATCTCGACCGCGATCGGAAGCCTGTCCCAGCCGCGCTCGGCAATGATCTGCGCGAGCAAATCCATCGGGTGGCGCTCGGTCGATTGAACGTAGTGGTCGGGATAGCCGATGATGTTGTCGTGGGCGAGATAGGCGGTGCGCTTCGCGCCATTCGCGTCCTGCTTGCGGCCATACCAGATTGGCTCGCCCGTCGGCGGCACGAGCACGCATTGGTGGACGTAGAACGACCAGCCGTCATAGCCGGTGAGCCAATGCATGTTGGACGGGTCGGTGACAATCATCAGCTCGACGCCAGCCCGCTCCATGGCGGCGCGGGCCTTGGCGAGGCGCTCGGCATATTCCTCGCGGGTGAAATTCAGGGTCACGGTCACGCGGCGTCTCCCGCTTCGGCTCTGGTGTCGATGGTCTGCCCAACGCCGACATCGCGGGCRCGGGCGGCGGCAAGATTGGCGATCGCGGTGTCCTGCACGCCCGTGCCGGTCAGGTCCGCGAAGGTGATCTCGTCGGTACGCGACCGGCCGGGACGCTTGCCGGCGATGACCTCGCCGAGCTCGGCGAAGCTCTGGTCGCTCGTAGCCAGACCGGCGCGGATCGCAGATGCCAGCTCGCCGAGGCGCCGAGTCTGGCTGAGGCGATCGGCAACATAGGTCGCGCGGGCGAAGATGACCGGATCGATCTCGTTCTTGTGCTCGCTGTCGGAGCCCATCGCGGTGATATGCTGGCCGGGCTCGAGCCAGTCCGCCAGCAGGATCGGCTGTGGCGCCGGCGTCGTGGTGACGATGACATCGGCACCGCGCGCGACGGCCTGAGGATCAGCCACGGCGGTGACGGAAAAGCCGAGCTTCCGGGAGAGGTCCGTCGCGGCCTCACCGGCTTTGCACGGATCACGTGCCCAGATCCGCGCCTCGCGGATCGGCCGCACCAGCGCCAGCGCTTCGAGCTGGAACCGCGCCTGCATTCCGGCACCGAAGATCGCGGCGACCGCAGCATCGGGCCGAGCAAGATGACGCGCCGCGACGGCTCCGGCGGCGGCCGTCCTCACATCGGTGAGATAGCCATTGTCCAGAAGCAGCGCCTCGACGAGGCCGGTGCGGGCGCTGAACAGGATCATCAGCCCATTGAGGCTGGGCAGGCCGAGCTTGGGATTGTCGAAGAAACCGGGGCTGACCTTGATAGCGAAACCGTCGAGGCCCGGCACATAGGCCGTCTTCACGTCAACCTCGCCGCGATAGTCGGGAATGTCGAGCCGCAGGATCGGCGGCATGGCGACGGGCTTGGTGGCGAGCGCTGCGAAGGCTTCCTCGACACAAGCGACCGCGCTCGCATCGAGCCTGACGACGCGGCGCAATTCCGCCTCGGTGAGGACGAGCATACGGCTCATGCGGTGGCTCCCGAGACGATGCGCCGGTGCGCGGCTTCGTCGATATTGCGGCCGGAGACGATGAGCGCCGCCGGGCCTGGCGGGCTGACCTTGCCGGCGAGCAGGGCGGCGATGCCGACCGCCCCGGCCCCCTCGACAACCTCGCCCTCCTCGCGTGCGGCGTGACGGATGCCGGCTGCGATCTCCGCTTCGCTCAGCAGCACGACCTCGTCGATGAGATCGCGGCACAGGGCGAAGGTGACCCGATTGGCGAGGCCGATGCCGCCGCCGAGTGAATCCGCCAGCGTTTCCTCCTCGGCCATCTCGACCGGCCGGCCCGCYACGATCGCCGCGGCCATGGCGGCGCCGCGCTCCATCGAGATGCCGACGATCCTTACGGAAGGCCGCAGTGCCTTGACTGCCACCGCGACGCCGGCCGCGAGCCCGCCGCCCGAGAGCGGGACCAGTGCGCAGGCGAGCGAGGGCAGATCCTCGATCAGTTCGAGCCCGATCGTGCCCTGGCCGGCAACGACGTCAGGATCGTCGAAGGGCGGGATCGGGGTGAACCCGTGCTCGGCGACCAGACGCTCGACTTCGACCTGCGCATCGTCCTGAGAATGGCCGATAATGCGGATCTCGGCGCCGAGCGAGCGGATCGCCTCGACCTTGTTCGTCGGCACCAGCGTCGACATGCAGATCGTGGCGGCAACGCCGAGCTCCCGGGCAGCGTAGGCGACCGCGCGGCCATGATTGCCGGTGGACGCGGTCACGAGCCCGCGCCGGCGCTGATCTTCGTCCAAAGCCAGCACCGCGTTCATCGCGCCGCGAAGCTTGAAGGCGCCGATCGGCTGGCGGGTTTCGAGCTTTAGATGGACGGGCTGGCCGCACAGGCGGCTCAGGAAGGCCGAGGCGACGAGCGGCGTGCGCGCCACCCGGCCGGCGATACGCGCCGCTGCGGCTTCGATGTCGGGCAAGGCCAGGGAGGCCGGCGGAGCGGCCGGCCGATCTGCTTCGGCAGTGGCAAGATGCGGTTTGATCACCTTCATTTCCCTCTCGCTTGTCATGCTGCGAGGGAGAAAATTTCATGTCAATTATTATATTGTAATGATTCAATCATAACGGGAGCAGCCCGCACGCGGCAATGACGCGAAGAAGACCGTGCCGTTTGCGGCCGCAGCTCTCAGCCGATCGCGCCGATATCGAAGACCGGCGGAAGCTGCTCGAAAGTCTGGCGTACACTCGTCAGCGTCCGGGTCAGCAGCTCATGGCTCATCCGCCCACCAAGGCAGATGCGGATGCCGCCGCCATGGCCGACGCCGGCCACGAAGGGATCGGACGGCGTCACCGCCACGCGCCGGTCGGCGAGCGAGCGCACCAGGCTGTCTTCGGTCCAATGCGTGGGCACCTTGAGCCAGGCGCAGAGCGAGAGCGGATGGCTCGAGGCGACATGGCTCCCGAGTGTCTCCGTCACGATGTGCTGGCGCGCCTTCGCCTCCTCGCGCTGGACGGCGAGCAGCCTTTCCGCCGTACCGTCCTCGACCCAGCGCGTCGCGATCTCGGCTGGCAGATAGGTGCCGCTCCAGCTCGTCACGCGCAGGATCGAGGCAGCGCGGATCGAGTATTGCGGCGGCACGACCAGATAGCCGACGCGCAGGCCGGTCAGCACCGTCTTGGTGAAGCTGGTGAGGAAAAAACCGAGATCCGGCAGCATCGCTGTGATCGACGGGAGCGGCTCGGCTATGAGCGGCTTGTAGACCTCGTCCTCGACGACGAAGACGCCGTGGCGCTGCGCGATCTCGGCAATGGCGCGGCGGCGCTCGGGGCCAGCGACATGGCTCGTCGGATTGTTCAGCGTCGGGATGAGGACCAGCGCACGCACACCGCCAGCACGGCACGCTGCCTCGACCGCATCGGGGCGAACGCCTTCCTCATCGGTCGGCAGGCCCCTGAGGCTGAAACCGAGAACATTGGCGAGGCCGATGACGCCATGATCGGTCAGGTTCTCGGTCAGCACGAGGTCGCCGGCGCGGACCACGCAGGCGAGCGCCAGGAAGAGCGCGTGCGCGGCACCGTTCGTGATCAGGAGGCGCTCGGCTGATGTCTCCACGCCGAGCGGCCCGAGCCAAAGCCGCGCCGCTTCGCGATGGCGGTCGAGGCCCGCGATCGGCCGGCACGGCCGCATGAAGGCGCTGGTGTCGCCCTCGGCCAACGCGGCCAGCACCTGGCGCGAGGCCGCCTCATGCGCATCGAGATAAACGCCGCGCACGATCGAGAGGTCGACGATCTGCGTCGGGCTGCGGTCGAGCATCAGCCGCCCTGCCTGCTCCGTGACACGGCTCTTCACGAAGGTCCCGCGCCCGACCTCGCCGCTGAGATAGCCGAGGCGCTCGGCCTCCTTGTAGCTGAGGCTGACGGTCTGGACGGAGATGCCGAGCTCGCGGGCGAGGTCGCGATGGGTCGGCATCCGGTCCATCGGCTTCAGAACGCCGGCGCTTATGTCGGCGATGATGCGCTCGGTCAGCGCGGCATGCTTGGTCGCGCCCCTCTGCTTCGTCAGGACCGGGTGCCATTCGACGGCCTTCTCCACAACCGGAGAAAGCCTGTTGCCGGAAGGCCGCGCGGCTTGACGGAACATGGGATTGTCTCGTTCTTAAGAGGCAGAATTCATGACATTATGCACGTGCGGTCACCGAAGATGAAGCTCGATCCCATCGATCTCAAGATCGTCGCGGCCCTGCAGCGTGACGGCCGCATGACCAAGCTCAAACTCGCCGAAACGGTCGCGCTGTCGCCGGCGGCCTGCTGGGAACGGTTGCGCCGGATGGAAGAGGCCGGCGTGATCAAGGGCTATACCGCCATCGTCGATCTCGGGGTGGAGGCGCCACGCACCACGGTGATCGTCGAGATCAGCCTGAAGAGCCATCAGCAGGCGGATTTCCGTCGCTTCGAGGAGGCGGTGGCGAGGGAACCGGCCATCGTCGCTTGCGATGCCACCGGCGGAGGCATCGACTACATCATGCGCGTGGTCGTGCCAGACATTGACAGCTATCAGCGCCTGATCGACAGGCTGCTCGACCCCGCGATCGGGATCGAGCGATACTACACCTTTGTCGTGACCAAGAGCATCCCGCTCGTCGAAGCGCATTCACGTGCATAGCAGCACGGCCAAGGATCCAACGAATATCCGCTTCCGTCAGAAGCGACAAATAGTCACTTCTCTTTCCCTTTGGCTTCAGTCCGCAAATCAAATGGCGCATAAATGTTCCGGGCGATCTCTCAATGACCGGAATTAGCGCGATCCGGACCAATGCATTGGTACAGGCGAAGTTCAGCCTGGAGCCGGAGATCGATCCCTGCGGTATTTTACCCGACACACGCGTAGCTAAATCAATGAAGCTGCGATCGATCCTCGAGCGCTCCCCTCGATCTTGGCTTTGTTGGCAGATCAAATGCCAGACGACGAAGGCCTCATATCCCGGTTCTCCATCAGCAAAAACCCTCTGGCAGCAGGCAGTGCCGAGGTGTCCGCGCCAACTCGTTCGCGCACGACAGGCATGAGCACAGCTGCATCCTCTCTCATCCCTAAAGATCGCAGATCATCCGATCCTGAGCCGAGCTACACGGTGCTACATAGCGATCGTTGGGGCGTCAGTGCTCGATCACATGGATGCGGGTGGGGGCCCATTCTATGTCGCATTCATCGCCCCTGCGCAGGTCCGGCATTTCCATGCTGGGGACCCGGATCCGCAGTTCCTGGCCGGCCTTGCGCCCGAGGACAAGGACGCTATCGCCATAGTTCACTATCTCCGCGATGGTGATTGAATTTCGCAACGGCGATAGTTCCGCACGTTCGGAGCTGAGCCGGATTGTTTCAGGGCGGACGAGTATGCTGACGTCTTTGCCAGGCGGGACGTGCTCGGCGCTGGTCGCGATCGGGCCGATGCCGGCAACATCGACGAGGCCACTTTCGCGTGTCTTACCCGAGAGTAGATTGCTATCCCCGACGAAGGAGGCGACGAAGCGCGTCTTTGGCGTGAAGTAAACCTCGCTCGGCGTTCCGATCTGCTCAATGCGACCCCGGTTGAACACAGCGATGCGGTCCGACATGGCCATTGCCTCGGTCTGATCGTGGGTCACGTAGACCATCGTGACGCCAAGCTCGCGGTGGATGCGCTTCAACTCCATTTGCATTTGTTCCCGCAAAGTCTTGTCAAGCGCTCCCAGGGGCTCGTCGAGCAGAACGAGGTCAGGCTGGAAGACGAGGGCGCGCGCTAATGCAACGCGCTGCTGCTGGCCGCCGGAAAGCTCGGCCGGGGCCCGGCCAGCATATTCGGCGAGGCCGACCATGGCGAGCGCGGCCGTAACCTTGGCTTGCGCCGGCACCTTGGCGACGCCACGCATGCGCAAGGGAAAGCCGACATTCTGCGCCGCGTTCATGTGAGGAAACAGAGCGTAATTCTGGAATACCATCCCGATATTGCGGTCGTAGGGCTCGACTGCATCGATCTGGCGCCCGGCGATGCTGATCTCGCCACGCGTCGGACGCGCAAATCCCGCGATCATCATCAGCGTTGTCGTCTTGCCGGAACCGGAGGGGCCAAGGAAGGAGATGAACTCACCAGGCGCGACATCGAGGTCGATGGCCTCGACCGCATTTTGCCCTGGCAGATAGCTCTTGGTCACCGATTTCAGCGACAGCGAACGGGCGGTTTCCATCGGAAGGCTCCAGCGTCTCAGGAGTGCGCAGGCCGTTGCTTACGCACGAGCCGGGCGGCGAACTGCGCACCGAGCGCGGCCAGAACGGCAGCCAGCAGCAGCGAGGATGCGGCGGAAATGGCGGGGTCGGCTTCCATCTGGAAGCTGTTGAACATCTGGCGAGGCAAGGTCGCGCTGTCGCGACCGGAGATAAAGATCGCGATCACTGCCTCGTCGAAGGAATGGATGAAGGCAAACAGCGCAGCCACGAAGAAGGCCGGGCGCAAGATCGGAAAGGTCACCAGCCGGAAAGTCGTCAGCGGCCGGGCGCCAAGATTCGCCGCGGCGTTCTCAAGCCGGCGATCGAAATTGACCAGCGCCGAGGTTAAGGTCAGTACCACGACTGGGATCGACAGACAGGCATGGGCGAGGATCACGCCGGTCATGCTCTGGACCAGCCCGAGCGAACCGAAATAGCTATAATAGCCCAGTGCCATTACGATATGCGGCACAATCAACGGCATCATCACGATGAGCCGGAACAGCGCCCGGAGGCGAAACCGATAGCGCACTAGCGCGAAGGAAGCGGGAGCGCCGAGCAGCATCGCCAAGACCATGGTGCCGAGCCCGATCAGGAAGCTATTCAAGACCGGACCGGTCCAGTTGGGATCGGAAAAGAAGCGCCGATAGTAGCCGAGCCAGTAGCCAGGCGGCGGAAACTCAAGCGATGGCGCGGTGCTGAAGGACATAGGCACGACGATGAACATCGGCCCGGCTAGCAGGATCGCGACGGCCACCGCGATGATCACCGTGGAGCGCGACATCTCACCTCCACATCTTTTCGATGCCGAACAGGCGATCATAGACCACGAAGAGCGCCACCGCCGCAGCGAGCAGGACCATCGAGGTTGCTGAAGCCGCGCCGAATTCGAGAAGCTGCTCGATTTGCTGGCCGATGCGGCCGGCGATCATCTTGTCCTGCGGGCTGCCAATCAGCGTCGGCGTTACATAGAAGCCGAGGCAGGTAATGAAGACGAGCGTCGCACCATTGAGGACGCCGGGCAGGCTTTGCGGCAGATAAACCGTCAGGAATGCCTTGAGCGGCCGGGCGCCGAGGCTGGCTGCCGCACGCATATAGACCTCGTCGATGCGCTTCATGACGGCGTACAGCGCCAGGACCATGAACGGTACCAACATATGAGCCATGGCGAAGGTCGCAGCAAAAGTGGTGAAGAGCAGACGCGGCGGCGGGGTGACGCCAAGCGCAACCAGGAGTCCGACAACAGGCCCGCGCGCGCCCAGGATCACCATCCAGGCGTAGGTTCGCACAAGAAAACTCGTCCAGAAGCTCAGCGCCACGATGCCAAGTAGGAAGGAGCCGACTGCGCCACCCTTTCGGGCCGCGACGTAAGCCACGGGATAAGCGAAGACGAGGCTGGTGATCGTGACGATCAGTGCCGTTTGGAAGGTGCGCGCGAGGACGTTGAGATCGTATTTCGAGGCGAAGAACTCAGCGTAGTTGTCGAAGCCGACCGTCGGTTCGCTCACGCTCATCCAGACGACGAGGCCCAGCGGCGCGAGGAAGAACACTGCTAGGAACAGGGTCGCCGGGGCATAGAGCAGGAAGGGCGGCCGGAACAGGGCTTTGCCCCATCCAGCCGCGCTCCAGGCCCGGCCTTGCGCAGGGGGTGATAGGGTCAAGTCGAGAGCCATTGTTCGAAGCGCTTGGCCATTGTGTCGAGCTGGGGCAGTAGCTTCTCGGCATCGAGGATGACGGATTTCGGCAGGTTCTCGGGGGAGGTCGGCATATGGCTGATGACCTCGGGCGACAGGTATTTGAACGAAGCGGGGTTCATCGGGCCGTAATTGTTCTTCTGCGCGAACTGCGCGAGCCGCTCTGGCCCCACGGCAAACTCGATGAAACGCCAAGCGTTCTTCGCCCTCGGAGAACCGCGCGCTACCACCCAGGTCGCGACATCGATCACGGCCTGGTCGAAGACGAGTTCGATTGGCTGCTTCTGGTCGACCATCGTCTGCGCGCTGGTGTTCCACATCCCGATCAATTCGACCTCGCCATCGCGCAGCAATTGTTGGGATTGCGGGCTCTGGCTCCACCAGACGCGGACATCCTTCTTGATCCTGTCGAGCGACTTGAAGGCGCGGTCGAGATCATAGGGAAACAGTTTCGCAGGCTCGACGCCATCAGCCATTAATGCGAAGGCAAGCACGCGTGCGGGATAGTTCTGCAGGCTGCGCGAACCCGGAAATTTGGTCGTGTCCCAGAAATCCGCCCAGTTCCTCGGGCCGCCATTGGGTATTTTATCGCGGCGGTAGGCGATGATGTTGGCGAAGGCATGGGAGTTGATGCCGTTCAGTGTCACCGCGCCGGGCCAGAGCGACGAAGCCGGAATTTTGCTCTCGTCATAGGTGTCGATCAGCTTGGCGTGATTGGCGCGGCCGAGTTCAGCGACGCCGAGCGTCGTCACGTCGAATTCATAGATACCAGTCCGCGTTTGCGCCGCGAGCTTGGCGAAGGAGACCGGCGCGATCGTGCGGATCTCGATTCCGGTCTCCGCCGTGAACGGGTTGAAGAGAATCGCGCGCGCTGCTTCTTCCCAGGGACCGCCCCAGGTGTTGATATAGAGGGTCTCGGCGGCGCGGGCTTTCCGGATGAAGGGCATCGCGACGATGCCGCTCCCAAACATCGATAGCAGGGCGCGGCGCGTGGTCCGCGGTGGAGCCAGTACTGTCCTAGCCATGGTGCTGTCCTCTCAACCGATCGTTGCGCGATAGAGGCGAAGCCAGTTGCCGGAGGTGATCTTCTCGACTTCGGCTGCGTGGAAACCGACCCGCGCCAGCGCTGGCCCGACATCGGACAGGCCGCTGATCCTTTTGAGCCAGGCCGGCTTCTCACTGGGGCCGGGCTTGGCCGCCGAGGCGGCGCCGTACTGCACAGAGCGGGTCCAGCGGCCCGAGCGCATCCAGTCGAGGTAGACCTGATTGGAATGGTGGCTAAAGTCGGTGCCGAGGCCGACGTGGTCGATACCGGCAATCTCGACGGTCTGCGCCACCATCTGGGCCCAGGCATCGAGGCTGTCGCAGGCCGGCTCCGGCGTTATGTTGCGATAGGCTGCGCATCCGATAACGCCGCCCTTTTCAGCGAGTGCCTTGATGATTGCATCCGTCTTGTTGCGCTTGTGCGGGAAGACGGAGGCCGGGTTGGCATGGGTGATCGAGACCGGCTTCTGCGACCATTCGATCGTATCGAGCGTGGTCCGGTCGCCGACATGTGAGAGATCAATCAGCATGCCGCACTGGTTCATCTCCCGGACAACCTCGCGGCCAAAGCGTGCAAGGCCAGGATCGACCGTCTCGTAGCAGCTAGAGCCGAGTTCGTTCTGGTTGTTGTAGGTCAGCTGCAAGACCTTGACGCCGAGATCGGCGAAGAGCTCGACATAACGGATCCGGCCATCGAGCAAATTGGTGTTCTGGTAACCCAGCAACATCGCGACTTTGCCATCGCGTTCGGCCGCGAGAATGTCGTCCGTCTTCCGCACGATCGTCATCAGATCAGCATTGGCGCGCTCGAGATCGCGCCATTTCGCGACAGAATCAAAGGACTCGATCGCGCCCTCCCAAAAGCCGAGCGTCGGTGTGACGCAACTGAACCCGCCGGCCTTGAGATCTTCGAATACGCCGCGGTCAAAGAAACCACATTGCAAACCGTCTATCAGCATCGGGGCGCGCCTTTACGAAGCGGAGGAAACAGGATTGGGCTGAACCCGGGACGGATCGGCGGTCAGCATCGATAGATCGGTCTCGTCCTCGTCATTGCGACCAACGACGCGTCCGTCTGCCTCGACCCGCACGGTGCCAGCATGTCGGCGGCTCTCGAAGGAATCGGGCATCAGGGCATCATGCGATGCCTTGTAGAGCGGCCACCAACTCGACGCCGCAGCGGAGAGTCCGTCATGGCGAACCATGTCGATGGCACGGCGCTTCGCCGCGGGGCGGTCCATCAACGACACTTGGGCACCGTTGCCCTTCGGCTCGACGATAGCCGCGAGGCCGAAACGCTCAGCAAGCCCCGATACGACGCGCAATTCGGGGGGCTCTGTGAGATTGAGCGCCAAAACCTCCCCCCGGCCGGTCAACCGAAAGCGCTCGACAGCCAAATCAAGCAGCGTCTCGGCCACCATCCAGGCATGCTGGCCGCCGCAGTCTATCGTCAATTCGCCGTCAGTGCTGACATCGGCGAGCGGGGCAACGCCGCTCGCACGCACGTGCTCTATCTGCTGTGCGATGCCAGACAGACCTGGCCCCGGCAGCACGGCGGAATAGAATGCGCAATCGCGCACGGAGGGTAATAGCCCAGCGGGCGTGCCGGCGGCCTGAACCAGTCGCTCCAGAATGAGCCGGAGTTCGCGCACGGACAGGATCAGCGTTTCGGATAGCATCATGCCTGAGGCTCCGCGGGATAGAACCAATGGGAAGCGGCGCTCCCCGAGGCGAGATCTTCGGGGGTCGGGGCGCCGTGGAAGATCACGCCGCGCAGATTGCGGTTCAGGAAGTCGCGGGCCTTGTCGATACCGTGGATGCCGACGTTCAAGAGCCGGGTGATATGCGCCGGAACGAAGTCCTCGCCCATGATGTCGGCATGCGGCGAGTGATAGGGCAGTCCAGCAAGCGCCTGGATGCGGATCACGATCTGCCGGTGCAATGGGTGCGCCATGAGGAAGCGCGCGACGCTGAGGCGGGGATCGGCGGCAGCGAGATCGCGATCGAGTGCCACGACGAGGCGCGGCAGATCGAGGCCAAGATTATAAGCCGCGCCGATCTMTTCGCGTGGTCCACGACGCGGCTCCTCGGCCGTGCGCGATTTGTACCAGACGTAGCGCTGTGAGCGCTCGGAGACGAGATCGAGATCGAAGGCCCAGCTGTAATCGGCCCTCAGGATCTCTTGTAGCCGTCCGATCGGCATTTCGGGGCGGCCGGCGAGATCCTCATCGATCACGAGAGTTTGTGCCAGGCCATCGGCGATTTCGGGCACGAGTTCGATGATGAGAGACAGTAGCGTTTCGTGGGCCTCGCGATTGACGCGGCCGTCGAGCGAAGCGGTGAAGTCGACGAGTGGGGTCGCCTCGGCGCAGCCGGCGCGCACGCGCTCGATCAACTGGCCGAGTTCGCGGCGGATGATGGCGAGGTCGTCAGCGACGATGCTGCTTGGCGCGAAAGCTTCATATTCGGCCCGATCCTGGCGCCGCGCCAGGATTGCCTTGTCGAGCAGTGCCGCCAATTGAACCAGCGGGGCAGCATCGGGACCGACACGCAGCAACCGGCCATGGGCGATGGCCTCCTCGTGGATCGTCAGCCAACGGTCGATCAGGCGAGGATGGTTATTGACGAAGAACATCAGCCCCAGCGCCGAGCCGTTGCCGACACCCAGGAAGCGGCGCAACTCGGGCTGCATCGCCACTGCCGCCGGGCCGCCCTTCATCCGCGCAAAATGCTGGACGAGATCGCCGGCAAAGACGCGCATCATATAGGCGGTGAGCATTTGCGCTTGCAGCGAGGCTCGCAGCGGATGGTCCGGCGCGAAGGCAAGGAAGGACTTGGTGCCGAAGGTGCCGTTGCCGTCGATGCCGGTGTTGCGCATGAAGTAGCAGGTGCGGCCGAGCTCGGCGATGGGCGGCTGTTGCCCGGATGCGAGATGGTCGACGGCAAGGTCGAACAGCCGTCCCGAGCGGTTCGAGCGCGCCCAGGTCAAGGTCTGCGGGGTAGCGCGGCCCTCATAGAGCTTCGGCAGCTCCTGTCTAAGTTGCTCGATGCCGGCGGCCGAAAGTTTGCCTTCGATCAAACCGCCCATCATGTCCCAGGACCGGCCGATGATGCGGCCAGTGCGCTCGCGACCTGAGGGCTCGAACGAAAAGATTGGGAAGGTGAAGTGCCAGCCATCGGCCTCGATGCCGTAGCGCGCCGTGCCTCGACCGCGCGCGTCGATATCGAAATCCTGACAGGTGATCTGCCAGCGCTGATGTGAGGCGCGAGCCATCAGGGTCCGCGATGCACTGATCCGTGACGGTTGAATCGCGGCCAATATCTCCGGTCGCATGAGCRTGGAGGGGGATCGCATCAGGGCCTGCGGCTGCCAGGGACCGGGCTTGGAGGCGAGGGAGAATGGCAGGGCCGACATGTCATGCATTCCCGAATTGAGCGCTGAAGCGTTGCGCCGCGCTGACCGCAATCGGCGCGCAGTTCGCGTGATCGAACCGCGTGGTCGGGCCGGAGATCGCGATGACGGCAATGCATTGGCCGGCCGCGTCGAAAACCGGTGCAGCAACCGCCGCGACGAATTGCGGGTCCGTCGGTGCGAAGAGGGCAAAGCCGCGTTCGCGAACCTCTGCCAGCGCGATGTCGTCAGGGAGCGCGATGCCCTGCTCGCGCAGCCGTTCACGCATTTCCAGCGAGCCGAAGGCGACGAGCACGGAGCCCGACGCGCTAGCGCCCAGCGCCATGCGTGCGCCGACCCGGAGATCGGCACGCAGTACCTGATGCGATTCGACCCGGTTGATAATGACCGCATGATAGCCGTCGAGCACTGAAATCGTCGCCGTTTCGCCGCTCTCGGCTACGATCTCCTGAAGCAATTCTGTCGTCCGTTCTCCGAGATTGGCCTGCTCGAGGGCACGCACTGCGTAGAACTGAAAGCGTAGCGCTAGCCGGAACGCGCCCTCGACCGTCTGCTCGAGAAAGCCTGCATCCACCAGCGTACGCAGCCGCTGATAGACCGCGGCGCGCTGGTCGCCWGTCGCCTTGACGACATCGGGCAGTCGCATTGGCTTCGGGGATGCCGCGATGACATCGCAGACCGCGAGCGTCTTGAGCGTGGTGGAGAGAGAGCGAACAGCCATGTTGTCTTCTATATGAATACGATGTATGTTAATAGCATCATACAATTTTGATCTGTGTCAAGGCCAGCGCCGATCCACTTCGGTATCCGCGCCGCGGACCGCGCGGGAACCGAGGATCCGCTCAGTTCGGCAGCTTCCTGAAGACGCGCCGCGATGTTGACGCCGTCACCGAAGACGTCGCCCCTTGAGCGATGACGTCGCCACATGGATCCCTCCGGAAACGCGTGTCCCGGTCAGCCACAGCGCATTTTTGTCGGACTTCCGCCGCGCACTCGGCCGCCTTGATGACGCTGGTAAGTTCCGCCAGGATCGGACGCCGCTGAATCGGGCCGCTATCGCGTCCCTGCGGCGGTTCCGACCCGCATAAACGGCGGGTCGGCCGGCACCGTTGAGCCCCTACCCCGCCAGCAAGCGCCGGTGGCAACCGGCGCAATTGGCTTTTCGATGAAGAGAAAGGCGAAGCGCCGAGCTTTAGCTTAGTTACGTATCTACGTATTGGCGTAAAGGCGTGGATGTTGAGTGCTTCAGCCGGATCGAAATGAGCGTACGATAGAGCGCCAGGGCGAAGCGGGGACCGCTGACTAAAAATACGTATGCACGCATGCACGTGAAGACGTACAAACTCGCCGATAGCTTGGTAGTGCTGGGCGCAGGCACTGTCCAAACTGATCGCAGACGCGCTCGAGGGCGCAGAAGTGATCATTGCCAGCGGCAGCAGATTGGTAAATACGACTTCACGTGGTTGCGTGGATACGTATATACTTATTTGCGATCGATACAGCGTTTGCGTTCARCCGCAACAAGCCTCCTGGCCTCTCGTTTTTACCGCGGTAAAAACGRAGCRTCYCGACAGCTTCGCGACAGGAAGTGGGGCGATCGGCCSAACAACCAATCTCGTTGCATTAACGACGCACTAACGCAATTAGCTGTATTCGTAGATACGTATCAACGTAGCGGAAGGGGCTTTTTTGAGGAGGCTGTGCGAGCGTTCTTTCGCGACAAAGATCAGAGCTAGCGCTTAGCCGCACCGCGGATGTTCCATGGCGGAAGGATGTGGCTGATCAACCCAGCTTCGAGTCCCGCCGCCATGTTGACCGGCATGGAATGCCACTCCGCCGGCTTAGGGATCGCGACGAGAAGTTCAACGACCCTGCCGCCGCGGAGGGCATCAAGGATCAGGCCCTTCACGCGCTGGGACGTCCTCATGTTTTCGTTGCCACGGCGGTAGTGTCCMATGCGCGTGTGAAGCGTCGTGAGAGTTACTCCGACGTAGCAGACGACATCATCGACGACGAAAGCGTAGACCACGGCCTCGTTCGGCGCCGGGTCGGTCAGCTCGAAGCCGTAGTCGCTGGCGAGCTTCCATTCGCCGATGCGGCGGAAGCCCCCTGAAGAGATGAGGTAGTCAGCCCCGGTCGGCTGGATCACCTCGTCGCCCGCGGCAGCCTCGACCTCCACCTCTACCGGCTCGCGATCAAGGGCGACGTCGCGGGTTCGCCCCAGGCCGATGCCGGAGCGCTCCAGCACGTGGCGGGCGTGCTGATATCGAATACTGAGGATCTCGGCGATCTCGGTCCTGAGGTAGCCGGCCAGCGCAAGCGCTCGGATCTTGTCGGCCTTGGTCTTCATCCCGTCCAAGGCCGGGAGGACGCTTTCGCGGTCGTATGTCATCTGCGGATCAAGGCTCACCGGCTACGCTCACGGTACTATGGTCGTTGGAAACGAGGTCCTGCATCTTCTGGCGCATCTCGCCAGGATCCTTGCCACCGAGCAGTTCCGCGACGTCGTAGACGATCTTGGTCCGCTGCCTGGGCAGGATCAGCCCAAGGCGCCTGATGCGGAAGGCATCGTCCCAGTCGAGCAGCAGGTACCCGATCAGCTGCCGCAGCGCCTCGATCGCCACGCGGCCGGGATTCGTCGTTGCCTTCACCTCGAACAGTGTGCCGTCCGCGACGAAATCGAAGTCCGCGCCACCGACATGGACACCCCCGACCGGGGAGCTGCCGGCGATCACCCCGGGTGATGCCACGATGTCGGCCGCGGTTTCATGGAACGCCCGTGACAACGCCGCCAGGTCGCCGGCGATGCGGGGGTCGACGTCGGCGAGCAGGCGATCCAGCCCTCTCTTGCGCCGCGGCCACAGGTACTCAACCGATCTGCTGGACAACGAGGCGCGCCCATACTGCTCGACTGTCGCCAAGAGCATGCAGAGGCGGCAGAGGCGATCCTCGGCATCGTCGTCGAGAAGGCCGGACCTCTGAGCAAACTCGGTCCAGCCGCCGCGCAGGGCCGCTTCCATCGCGTCGAACTTCCGGCCATCCGGCCCGTGGTGGACCATCGAGCAGGTCTCATCGAATGCGGCGAACTCGATCCGAGACAGCTTCTCGAAGCCGCGATCGATCACGGAATTCTCTGTCGGTCGGTCTGAGACGTAATGCCGGATGCGGAGGTCGATGGCGGTCCCGACGAGCATCAGGGGATAGCCCTCGTCATAGCCGAGGGCTATCGACGGCGTGTCCTTCAAGGAGGCCTTCAGTTTCTTCACGACGCCGGTGAGGTGAGGGAACTCGGTCCGCATGAAGATGCCCCGGGGGCTGCCGGCGACTTTGAGCTCCGAGGTCAGCGACATCAGGTGGCGTCCTTCGGCCATTCCTTCCGGATGTCCTCGACCACCTTTCGGACCTCATGCCGCGGCGCCCAGTGATATCGGCCGAAGACGTCGGTGAAGCCGACATCGACGATGCCCATGTCCCGCAGGCGTTCGTGCCGGTGGATCGTGTAGGTGCCGAACTCGCCGCCGACGACCAGCTTGTGGGGCAGACCGGATACCGCGCGGCCCTCCCAGCTATGGACCGCCTGGTCGACGTCATTGGTGCTAATCAGGACGCCGTATTGCCAGCGCCGATACCGCCCCCACTTCAGACGCCATCTCCACCCGTCCGGGCGCCGGCGGCTGGCGATGAGCTTCAGCGTCGTGTCGGAGGGGCCGTAGTTCGTCGCGTAGATGCCGATGAAGCTCCCCTCGTCGGCGTCGGCGCGCGGCGCCATCGCCAGCGGAACCAAGTCGACAGTCATGACGCCGGCTTTGGCGTATCGATATCCTGGTTTCCAGATGCGCTTCGCACCCCACCTGGCCGCTCGGATCAGGACCAGGCTGTCATTGGAGCCTTCAGGCAAGTCCACGGTCAGCGAGACCGATCGATGGGGGCCGGGCGAGAAGGGCGATGTATGGAAGAAGATGGTGACATGGTCGGTAGCGAGTCCATTCCGCCGCAATTTTTCACCTAAACGGGCTGCGTGCGAGGCGATTGCCTCGAGTAGCGTGTCCAGATCCTCGACACGTGCACCAAAGCTCCTGGTGACGGCGCACCCTTTTCGCGTCGGAGCAACAGTCTCGAGATCAATGCAGGGTTGGCCGCGCAACTCGAGGATGGTGCGCTCCCCGACGACAGTCATGAGACCTCGCACCTGTCGCGCATCCAAGGCTGCGACATCGGCCGCCGTCCGACAGCCGAGCGCAGTCAATTTGGCCTGGCTTGCCGGGCCCACCCCACAAATGTCGCCTAGCTCGACGAGAGGCAGCCACTCCTCGCGAGCGGCAACGCTTGTCAGGTTGCATACCCCTAGTAACTGCCGAGTGGATTTGGCGATCTTGTTGGCCAGTTTCGCCAGGGTCTTGGTGGGGCCGATCCCGACGCACGTGGGGATTCCTGTCCATGTCGAAACCGATGATCGCAGGTCCCGGGCGAATTCCTCCCGTGTCTCTGGCTCGATCTGCGCGAGGTCTAAAAAGCTCTCATCGATCGAATAGATTTCGATGTCAGAGGAGAAGCGTTGATACACCTCATTCATGCGCCGGCTCATGTCTCCATAGAGACTATAATTAGATGAGAACACGACCACGCCATTATCGCGGCAGAGGTCGCGCATCTTGAACATCGGCTCACCCATTTTAATACCGAGTGCCTTAGCCTCGGATGTGCGAGCAACAGCGCAGATCGTGTAATCGGGCTTGGCCGATTGCGACCGTCGCGGATCGTGGCACCCTGCCCGGTAGTGCAATTCGGTCGGCCCCCTGAAGGCATCCGACCATCGTCAGGAGCGGAATGCCATGCGCTACTATGCCGGCTTGGACGTGTCGTTGGCTGAGACTTCGATCTGCGTTGTCGACGAGGAAGGAAGGTTGGTTCGGGAAGGGAAAGCGGCGAGCGAGCCCGAGGCCATCGCAAACTGGCTGGCTGAGCTTCGCCTACCCTTCACACGCGTCGGACTGGAGACCGGGGCGCTCGCCGGATGGCTTGCGGAGGAGATGACCGAGCTTGGCGTTCCCGGTGTCGTCTGTATGGATGCCCGGCACGCCCGCGCTGCCATGACCGCCATGACCCACAAGACCGATCGCAACGATGCGAGAGGGCTCGCGCAGATGTTGCGCACCGGCTGGTTCCGATCGGTGCATATCAAGACGCGTAGCACGATGGAGCTGCGCACTCTGCTCACCAGCCGCAAGACCCTTGTGCTGAAGATAGGCGACATCGAGAACCAGATCCGTGGTTCTCTTTGCCTCTTTGGTATCAAGATCGGCACGTCGAAGCGCCGGACCTTCGCTGAGCGTGTGCGCGAGTTGACCGCGAACCTGCCTCGCGTCGCCGCGATCCTGGAGGAACTGCTGGCGGCTCACGCCGCGATGCTGCGGTCCCTGGATCGAATCAACCGAATGGTCCTGTCGATCGCCCGCGAGCATCAAGTGTGCCGGCGTCTGATGACGGTTCCCGGTGTCGGCGCGATCGTCGCGCTCACCTACATCGCCGCAATCGAAGATCCGACACGCTTCTCCAAATCCCGATCTGTGGGCGCCCTGCTCGGCATGGTGCCGCGAAAGCACCAGTCCGGCGAGGTGGACCGAAATGGACGTATTACGAAGACCGGCGACAGCGAGGCGCGGTCGATGCTGTTCGAGGCAGCACATGTCATGCTGCATCGGGTGAAGAGTTGGTCAGTGCTGCGCGCCTGGGGCATGAAGGTCGCGCATCGCCAAGGCAACAAGCGAGCGACGGTGGCCCTCGCGCGCAAGATTGCGGTGGTGATGCACCGCATGTGGGTCGACGGCACGACATTCCGCTTCAGGGCAACCGGGAATGCTGCGGCATCGACCATGGCATGAACTGCGTAGGTTCGGCACGGCCGTGAAGAGGTAAGACCGGGCTTGCCTGGTCTTTCTGGATCGTCCTCACGGGGACGGGCGAGGAGATGAAGCCGGAATGACGGGTGAGCTGGCTCAACGCCAAGCCCGCGTCGCATATAGGCTCGCCTCCTTTCGGAACGCGATCTTGTGGCGGCCGATGGGCCGACCCCGGACAGAAGCCAAGAGCCCCGTGAGTGCGAGCCCAGATTATCACACTGTCAGCCTCGGACGATCACCGTCGGTCGAGGGAGCGCAGCTTTCGACCCCGTTGCGGAAATTCGCTGGGTGATGGCAAACCAGAACTATGAGATTCCTAAGCGCCTGCTCGATCATTTTGGTCGCCGCTGTTCCATTTATCGGCGCGGGTTTGGCCGACGAACGGCTCAGCTTCTATCGAATGCTCCTATCTATCGAGCAAAGTGCACTGGAAGCGGTTCGCAAGCACTCAGCAAGTGAACTTCTAACTATCCATAACGACGCCATGAGTTTCGTGGCCCGGGTTGAATTCAGGATAGCGGTGATTGCCGAAAGCGAGCCGCGGCCGACCATTTTCAAGCCTGAACACTTTGACGCTGCGCTCGCCGTTGACGTCGACAACGACAGGATCGCCGTCGCGAGGAGCGAGAGACCGATCGACCGTGATGAGGCTTCCGTCGAAGATGCCCAGATCGATCGCGCTGTCGCCCGATACCGTCATGATGAAGGTCGCCGGCGCATTCTTGATGAGCGTCGGGGAAAGATCGATCGGAGCATCAAGATAGTCATCGGCCGGCGAGGGGAAGCCCGCGCAAACCCTATTGCTGAAGAACTGAACCAGGACCGGAGCGCTGAGAGCAACCGCGCGGGCGGGGAGGGGGAATGCTTGAGCTTGGCGCTGAAATGGCGAACTCGCAAGCCGGATGATGGGCCGATGGATGGTCAGCATGCGAGCGCCCTCGAAAAAGAGAACATAACTAGAACAACGTGGGGGGCGGAGGTGTCAAGATTGGAAGACGCCTTATTTCTTGAGGCGGGAAAAACGGCGTCGCAGTGTTCCGCATAGACGCGCGCTCGTACCGGATTTTGCTCGGAACGTTTCGCCGCGGCCGCTGTTCGGAGTCGTTGTGAGTGGAGTCGCGTTAATGTGCGCGCGTCGCGTTTTGCGATCCGGCCCGACGGTCGACATCGCCAGGAGTGCCCTCCCGAAGCGCCGCGATACGCGCCAACGAGCGCTGGCTTTCGATCCCATGCCCGACCGCGTCGAGCCCTGCCTGGCGCTACTGGCCTCCAAGCCCCCGAGCGGGAACCAATGGGCATTCGAGGTGAAATGGGACGGCTATCGGCTCACCATCCACGTCGAGCCCGGCCGGAAGGTCCGGATCCTGACCCGGGGCGGGCATGACTGGACGCTGCGCTTCCCGACGATCGCCCATGACATGCGCGAGCTCGGCGTCGACAGTGCCATCTTCGACGGGGAGGCCGTGGTTCTCGACCAGCGCGGCGCCTCGGATTTCGGCGCGCTGCAGCAGGCTCTGGGCGGCCGAGGGGGCAAGAGATCGGCCGCGGGGGCGCTGCTTTACGCTTTCGACCTACTGTATCTCAACGGTCGCGATCTGCGGGCGCTCCCATTGGCTGAACGGCGCAGCATGCTCGCCGGCTTGATTGCGAGCCAGCACAGCTCGATCCGGCTGAGCGAGGAAGTCGACGCCGAAGGGGCTGCGTTCCTAAAGCTAGCCTGTGAGATGGAGTTAGAAGGCATCATCGCCAAACGTGTTGAAGCTCCTTATCGCTCCGGTCGGGGCGGCGAGTGGCTCAAGATCAAATGCGTCCAATCCGAGACCTTTCTCATTATCGGCTGGGAGGCATCAGCATCTGCGTTGGGCGGGATCGGCCGACTCTTGCTCGCGGCACGCCGCGGAAATGCGCTATCCTATGTTGGTAGCGTCGGGACGGGCTTCACAACGAAATCGGCGACCGAGTTGCGTCGTAGACTGATGAGCATCCTCATCGAGAAATCTGCTGTCGCCGGCATTTCGAAGAAGGGCATGCGCTGGGTCGAGCCGTCGATCGCTGCCGAAGTCGCGTTCCGCGCCTGGACTAATGACAACAAGCTGCGCCATGCTTCCTTCAAGGGCCTGCGAGATGATGCCGATGTCGGCGATATCTTTCAGATGCAGTGATGTGTAACCGGATCGGCACTAGCCCACAAAGGGCTTGCGATTGACCCTGGGACGCACTAAATTACTTGGGTCATGGGCCGCCACACGTCCTCTTCGGGGGAGTGCAAAAGGGCGGTTCTTCATTTTTTGATGGCCTTGATTCCCTTTACGAAGCCGCACGCTACAGCTGCTCAACGAGTAGCGCATTTGCGCGCAAAGGGACTGATCCAACCGCCCCAATGTGGCAGCCCGCAAGATCGAACTCGTCGGCTACGAGCGCCTGCGGATTTACTTTCTCAGCCGACGCGACCTGACCCTACCTCATCGRCCCTTCCGGCCCGGGACCACCTATCACCATATCCTTCGCTTGTATCAGTGCGATATGGAGATCCGCTCCGCCTGCTTTGACGCGGTGGGCACTTTCGAGCTGCTCTTGCGCAATGCCTTGTCAGAAGCGCTGAGCCACGCCAACGGTAGTCATCCTTACTACGATCACTCCTTGTTCAAGGATGCTGCGGCCAATCTCGAAGCTCTTCGATATTTCATCAGCGTGTTCGAGAAATCAAAGGATCAGCGGGCCAAGCATTATAAACAGCGATACGGCTCGCCGGTCTTGCCACCAATTTGGACCCTAAAGGAATTTCTGACCTTCGGAGCCACTTCACGGCTTTATCAGTGTCTGGAAGGGACTGTCCGCACGGCAATTGCGCGGCAGTTTGGTGTAGCATCAGATGCGATATTCAAGGACTGGATCTAGTGCCTTGTCGATCTTCGCAATATATGCGCCCACCACGACCGCCTGTTTAATCGTCGGTTCCAGAAGCAGCCTCAGCATTACAAGCGAGCCGGCGTGCCGACCGCTTCCGCGCCTACGCTCAAGGCTATCCTGGAATGCCTCGATCACCTCTTAGATTCGGCTGGCGCAAGCGCGCATATAACCAACAAGGTCGAAAGGATCATCCGGCGGTTTCCCGAAATGCAGTTGGCGGAAGCTGGCTACTGACGGCGGCTTCGCCGGGCTGCGCTGCCGAAARTGCTTCACGTATCCGCATGACGGTCTGACGGCTCACATTGTAGCGCTTCGCCAGCGGCGCCACCTTCTGGCCGTCCTGGAGAGCGGCTTGAATCTCGGCGCGCTGCGAAGAGGTGAGGGCGGTCGGCCTTCCGAGTTTCCGTCCCTCCGACTTCGCGCGACGCAAACCGGCATTGGTCCGCTCGATGAGAAGATCCCGTTCGAATTGCGCGACAGCGTTGATGACGTTCATGGTCATCTTGCCGGCCGGGYTCGCAAGGTCGAYGCCACCTAGCGCCAGGCAATGAACCCGGACTCCCATGTCCTCGAGTTTATGAACGGTGGAGCTGACGTCGATCGTGTTGCGGCCGAGGCGGTCCATTTTCGTGACGATCAGAATATCGCGC
>NZ_JBFTZN010000035.1:0-58037 GCF_056406775.1 Allobosea sp. P1_A7 | reverse complement strand
GAGGAGAAGCTGCGCTTCGCCATCCGCGAAGGCGGCAGGACCGTCGGCGCCGGCGTCGTCGCCAGCATCATCGCGTAACGCGTTTTCGTGAGGGCGAAGGCCCTTCCAAGGGCCTTTGCCTTTTCACGTCACGGAGAGAACAAGACCATGAACGGTCAGAACATCCGGATCCGCCTCAAGGCGTTCGACCACCGCATCCTCGACGCGTCCACGCGCGAGATCGTGTCGACCGCGAAGCGGACAGGCGCCCAGGTTCGCGGGCCCATCCCGCTGCCGACGCTTATCGAGAAGTTCACGGTCAACCGCTCGCCCCACATCGACAAGAAGTCGCGCGAGCAGTTCGAAATGCGGACCCACAAGCGGGTCCTGGACATCGTCGATCCGACCCCCCAGACGGTCGACGCCCTCATGAAGCTCGATCTCGCCGCCGGCGTCGACGTCGAAATCAAGCTCTGATCCATCGTCGGGTCCTCTGTTTCCGGATACCCCGGATGGACATGACCCCAAGAGAAGGTATGCACCGATGCGTTCCGGTGTGATTGCACAGAAAGTCGGGATGACCCGCATCTTCACGGATGCCGGTGAACACATCCCAGTCACCGTGCTGAAGCTCGACAGCTGTCAGGTTGTCGCGCATCGCACGATCGAGAAGAACGGCTATGTCGCCGTTCAGCTCGGGTCGGGCTTGGCCAAGGTCAAGAACGTCTCGAAGGCTGAGCGCGGTCATTTTGCCGTGGCCAAGGTCGAGCCCAAGCGCCAGGTCGTGGAGTTCCGCGTCAGCAACGATGCGTTGATCCCCGTCGGCGCCGAGCTGACTGCCGATCACTTCGTTGTCGGCCAGTTCGTCGATGTCAGCGGCACCACCACCGGTAAGGGTTTTGCCGGCGGTATGAAGCGCTGGAACTTCGGCGGTCTGCGGGCCACGCACGGTGTCTCGGTCTCGCATCGTTCGATCGGTTCGACCGGTGGTCGTCAGGACCCCGGCAAGACCTTCAAGAACAAGAAGATGCCGGGCCATCTCGGTGCCGAGCGCGTGACCACGCAGAACCTGCGCGTCGTCCAGACGGACGCCGAGCGCGGCCTGATCCTGGTCGAGGGCGCCGTTCCCGGCGTTGCCGGCGGCTGGATCCACGTCCGCGACGCCGTCAAGCGCGCCCTGCCGAAGGATGCGCCGCTTCCTGGCAAGTTCAAGGTTGCTGGCGAAACCACGCAGGCTCCTGCGGCTGAAGCAGTTGAGGAGAACGCGTGATGAAGCTCGATATCACCACTCTCGAGGGCGGCAATGCCGGCTCGGTCGAGCTTTCGGACTCGATCTTCGGTCTTGAGCCGCGCGCCGATCTTCTCGCCCGCATGGTGCGCTACCAGCTCGCCAAGCGTCGCGCCGGGACCCACAAGTCCAAGGGGCGTTCGGAAGTCGATCGCACCCGCAAGAAGATCTACAAGCAGAAGGGCACCGGTGGCGCTCGTCACGGTGCAGCTTCGGCTCCGCAGTTCCGCGGCGGCGGCAAGGCCTTCGGTCCGATCGTGCGTGATCATGCGCATGATCTGCCGAAGAAGGTCCGTGCCCTGGCTCTGCGCCATGCGCTCTCGGCCAAGGCCAAGGACGCCGGCCTGATCATCATCGACGACGTCACGCTCGCCGAGCCGAAGACCAAGGTCCTGCTCGGTCACTTCGGCAAGCTGGATCTGTCCAGCGCACTGGTGATCGGCGGCGCCGAGATCGATGTGAACTTCGGCCTGGCCGCGCGTTCGATCCCGAACGTCGACGTCCTGCCGGTTCAGGGCATCAACGTCTACGACATCCTGCGTCGCGATAAGCTTGTGCTGACGCGCTCGGCTGTCGATGCGCTGGAGGCGCGCTTCAAATGAGCCAGTCTGCAAAGAACCTGGATCCGCGCCACTACGATGTCATTCGTGGCCCGGTGATCACCGAAAAGGCGACCATGCTCTCCGAGCATAACAAAGTCGTCTTCAAGGTCGCGAAGACCGCGACCAAGCCGCAGATCAAGGCGGCTATCGAGAAGTTGTTCGATGTCAAGGTGAAGAGCGTCAACACGCTCGTCACCGAAGGCAAGGTCAAGGTCTTCCGGGGCCGGCTCGGACAGCGTTCGGACGTCAAGAAGGCCGTAGTGACCCTCGAAGAAGGTCACTCGATCGACGTGACCACGGGCCTCTGAGGAAGGATCGTCATCATGGCTTTGAAAAGTTTCAAGCCGATCACGCCGAGCCTTCGCCAGCTCGTGATCGTCGACCGCAGCGAGCTCTACAAGGGCAAGCCGGTCAAGGCTCTCACCGAGGGTAAGTCCTCGAAGGGTGGGCGCAACAATCTCGGCCGCATCACGGTTCGTTTCCGTGGCGGTGGACATAAGCAGAGCTACCGGATCGTCGACTTCAAGCGTCGCGGCAAGCCGGGCGTGGCGGCGACCGTGGAGCGGATCGAGTATGATCCGAACCGCACCGCCTTCATCGCGCTGCTCAAGTACGCTGATGGCGAGCAGGCCTACATCCTGGCGCCGCAGCGCCTGGCGGTCGGCGACAGCGTGATCTCCGGCGACCAGGTCGACATCAAGCCCGGCAATGCTTCGCCGATGGGCGCGATGCCGATCGGCACCATCGTCCACAATGTCGAGCTCAAGATCGGCAAGGGTGGGGCGCTGGCGCGGTCTGCAGGCAACTACGCCCAGATCGTCGGTCGCGACCAGGGCTATGTCATCGTCCGCCTGAACTCGGGCGAACAGCGCCTGATCAGCGGCCTGTGCTATGCTACGGTGGGCGCRGTTTCGAACCCCGACCACATGAACACCAACATGGGTAAGGCCGGTCGCTCGCGCTGGCTCGGCCGTCGTCCGCATAACCGCGGCGTCTCGATGAACCCGGTCGACCACCCGCATGGTGGTGGTGAGGGTCGTACCTCGGGCGGTCGTCACCCGGTCACGCCGTGGGGACTGCCGACCAAGGGCAAGAAGACCCGCTCGAATAAGCGGACCGATACGTTCATCGTGTCGAGCCGTCACGCCCGCAAGAAGAAGAACTGAGGTCCGTCATGGCGCGTTCGATTTGGAAAGGTCCGTTTGTCGACGGATACCTTCTGAAAAAGGCCGAGGTCGCCCGTTCGGCGAGCCGGGCCGAGGTGATCAAGATCTGGAGCCGCCGCTCCACGATCCTTCCGCAGTTCGTCGGTCTGACGTTCGGCGTCTACAACGGTCACAAGCATGTGCCGGTGAACGTGTCCGAGGAAATGGTGGGCCACAAGTTCGGCGAGTTCTCGCCGACGCGCACCTTCYACGGCCACGCTGCCGACAAGAAGGCGAAGAGGAAGTAAGCCATGGGTAAGCCATCCGCCCCCCGTGCGCTGCCGGAGAACGAAGCCGTTGCGGTTGCCCGCAACCTTCGCGTCAGCCCGCAGAAGCTGAACCTCGTCGCTCAGCTCATCCGTGGCAAGAAGGTCTCGACCGCGCTCGCCGATCTCGAGTTCTCGCGTAAGCGGATCTCGCTCGACGTTCGCAAGTGTCTGCAGAGCGCCATCGCCAACGCCGAGAACAATCATGATCTCGACGTCGACGATCTCGTCGTTGCGCAGGCTTTCGTCGGCAAGGCCCTGGTCATGAAGCGCTTCCATGCCCGCGCCCGCGGCCGTGGAGCCCGGATCATGAAGCCCTTCGCGAACATCACGATCGTGGTGCGCGAAGTCCAGGCGGCCAAGGCCTGAGGAGAGAACGATGGGTCAGAAAATCAATCCGATCGGCCTTCGCCTCGGCATCAACCGCACCTGGGACTCGCGCTGGTTCGCGCAGAAGGGTGAGTACGGTCAGCTGCTGCACGAAGACATGAAGATCCGCGCCGCGCTGATGAAGCTGCTGAAGCAGGCGGCGGTCTCCAAGATCATCATCGAGCGCCCGCACAAGAAGTGCCGCGTCACCATCCACTCGGCTCGTCCGGGCGTGGTGATCGGCAAGAAGGGCGCCGATATCGAGAAGCTGCGCAAGGAAGTCTCGAAGCTGACCAAGGCCGATGTGACGATCAACATCGTCGAGGTCCGCAAGCCCGAGATCGACGCCACCCTGGTGGCCGACTCCATCGCTCAGCAGCTCGAGCGTCGCGTCGCGTTCCGTCGCGCCATGAAGCGGGCCGTTCAGTCGGCCATGCGTCTGGGCGCCGAGGGCATCCGCATCAACTGCTCGGGCCGTCTCGGCGGCGCGGAAATCGCGCGCCTGGAATGGTACCGCGAAGGCCGCGTGCCGCTGCACACGCTGCGCGCCGATGTGGATTACGGTGTCGGCACCGCCTTCACCACCTACGGCACGTGCGGCATCAAGGTCTGGATCTTCAAGGGCGAGATCCTCGAACACGACCCGATGGCCCAGGACAAGCGTCTCTCTGACGAAGGTGGTCGCTCCGGCGGTCGCGATCGTCGCGAGCAGGCTGCGTAAGGCTGATCGAGAAGAGCCATGTTGCAACCAAAGCGAACCAAGTTCCGCAAGCAGTTCAAGGGACGCATCTCAGGCGTTGCCAAGGGCGGCACGGACCTCAATTTCGGCCAGTTCGGCCTGAAGGCCCTGATGCCTGAGCGCGTCACGGCCCGTCAGATCGAAGCTGCCCGTCGTGCGATCACTCGCGCCATGAAGCGTGCTGGCCGCGTCTGGATCCGGATCTTCCCGGACGTGCCAGTTTCGAAGAAGCCGACCGAAGTCCGCATGGGCAAGGGCAAGGGCGCGCCTGAATTCTGGGCAGCCAAGGTCAAGCCTGGGCGAATCATGTTCGAGATCGACGGGGTGGAAGAGGAGACGGCGCGCGAGGCGCTTCGTCTCGGCGCCGCCAAGCTGCCGATCAAGACCCGCTTCATCCAGCGCATCGCCGAGTAAGGAGGGCGACATGAAAGCTACGCAACGCCTGTCCGATCTCAAGGTGATGAGTGTCGACCAGCTCCAGGACGAACTCCTGAAGCTGAAGAAGGAGCAGTTTAACCTGCGTTTCCAACGCGCTACCGGCCAGCTCGAGAATACCGCTCGGGTGACTGAGGTGCGCAAGGATATCGCTCGCATCAAGACGCTGCAGCGGTCGAAGACCGTTGCGGCGAGCGCCTGAGGAGTAGGACAATGCCGAAGCGCGTGCTGCAGGGCGTCGTCGTTAGCGACAAGCAGAACAAAACTGTTGTGGTGAAGGTCGAGCGGCGTTATACGCACCCGCTCCTCAAGAAGACTGTTCGCCGGACCAAGAACTATCACGCCCACGATGAGGCGCAGACGTTCAAGGTTGGGGATTCGGTCTGGATTGAGGAATCCAAGCCCATTTCCAAGCTGAAAAGCTGGGTTGTGCTCGACAACGCTCCTAAGGCGTAAGTCACTTTATTGAGGCCAGGGGGCGATCGACCCCCGTCAGTCGTAGTCCGGGTCGGCGCTGACGCCGCGCCCGGAAACCGCGCTGATACAGTTTGGAAGGATCAAGGCCATGATCCAGGTGCAGACGAATCTCGAGGTCGCGGATAACTCCGGCGCCCGTCGTGTGATGTGCATCAAGGTTCTCGGCGGGTCGAAGCGGAAATACGCCGGTGTCGGTGATATTATCGTCGTTTCGATCAAGGAAGCCATTCCCCGCGGCCGCGTGAAGAAGGGCGACGTCATGAAGGCGGTCGTCGTTCGGACCGCTAAGGACGTGAAGCGCGCCGATGGTTCGGTGATCCGTTTCGACCGCAATGCGGCCGTGCTGATCAACAACCAGAAGGAGCCGGTGGGCACCCGTATCTTCGGACCGGTTCCGCGCGAACTTCGCGCCAAGAACCACATGAAGATCATCTCGCTTGCGCCTGAGGTGCTGTAATGGCTGCGAAGATCAAGAAGGGCGACAAGGTCGTCGTGTTGGCCGGCCGTGACAAGGGCAAGGCCGGCGAAGTGCTCCAGGTGCTGCCGAAGGATGCCCGCGCCGTGGTGCGTGGCGTCAACCTCGTGAAGAAGCACACCAAGGCCTCGGCACAGTCCGAGGGTGGCATCATCAGCAAGGAGGCCACGATCGATCTGTCGAACCTGGCCGTCGCCGATCCCAAGGACGGCAAGCCGACCCGCGTCGGTTTCAAGGTGCTCGATGACGGCCGCAAGGTGCGTTTCGCCAAGCGTTCGGGAGATCTGATCGATGGCTGAGAATCAGCAGGCGGCTCTCACGCCGCGCATGAAGAAGCATTACGAGGACGTCGTTCGTCCGGCGATGATCGCCGAGTTCGGCTACAAGAACGTGATGGAAGTCCCGACGATCGAGAAGGTCGTCATCAACATGGGCGTGGGCGAAGCGACGGCCGACCGTAAAAAGGTCGACAGTGCAGCTGGCGACCTCGCCATGATCGCCGGTCAGAGGCCGGTCATCACCAAGTCCCGCCTCGCCATCGCCGGCTTCAAGCTGCGCGAGAACATGGCGGTTGGCTGCAAGGTCACGCTGCGCAAGACCAAGATGTTCGAGTTCGTCGACCGGCTCGTCACCATCGCCTTGCCGCGCGTGCGCGACTTCCGTGGTCTCAACCCGAAGTCGTTCGACGGGCGCGGCAATTTCGCGCTCGGCATCAAGGAGCACATCGTGTTCCCTGAGATCAACTACGACAAGGTCGACCAGGTCTGGGGCATGGACGTGATCGTCTGCACGACTGCGAAGTCGGACGACGAAGCGCGCGCTCTGCTCAAGCACTTCAACTTCCCGTTCCGGCAGTGAGCCTTACCGCTCATACGCGGAAACCAGGAGAGATCGATGGCTAAGAAAAGCTCCGTCGAGAAGAACGAACACCGCAGGCAGCTCGTGAAGAAGTACGCGGGCAAGCGGGCGCGTCTTCTCGCGATCGCGAATGACGAGAGCCAGTCCATGGACGAGCGCTTCCTTGCTCGCCTCAAGCTGGCTGAACTGCCGCGCAATTCGGCTGCAAACCGGGTGCGCAACCGCTGCGAAGTGACCGGCCGTCCGCGCGCCGTGTATCGCAAGCTGAAGATGTCGCGCGTTGCTCTGCGCGAGCTCGGCAACAAGGGGCTGGTTCCCGGCCTCGTCAAGTCGAGCTGGTGAGGAGGACGCATCATGGCGATCATTGATCCGCTTGGCGATATGCTGACCCGCATCCGCAATGCGCAGATGCGGCGCAAGTCGCGCGTGACCACCCCGGGCTCGAAGCTGCGTGCCCGCGTGCTCGACGTGCTTCAGGCCGAGGGTTACATCCGCGGCTATTCCACGACCGAGTTCGGCAATGGCCGGACCGAGTTCGACATCGAGCTGAAGTACCATGAGGGACAGCCGGTCATCCGTGCCATCTCTCGGGTCTCGAAGCCCGGCCGCCGCGTCTACTCTTCGGTGGACACGATGCCGCGCGTGGCCGACGGCCTCGGCGTGACCATCGTCTCCACGCCGAAGGGCGTGATGCCCGATCATCTTGCCCGCGAGCAGAACGTGGGCGGCGAAGTGCTTTGCAAGGTCTTCTGACCTTCTGCGCCGCTCATCAGGAGAAATCCAATGTCTCGTATCGGTAAAAAGCCTGTTCCGGTTCCCGCTGGCGTCACCGCCAACGTGTCCGGCCAGCTCGTGAGCATCAAGGGCTCGAAGGGGGAACTCTCCTTCTCCGTGCCCGATGATGTCTCGGTTGCGCTCGAGAACGGCGCCATCGCCGTTCAGCCGCGCTCGCAGAGCAAGCGTGCGCGCTCGCTCTGGGGCACGTCCCGGGCTCGCGTCGCCAATCTGGTGACGGGCGTCACCAACGGCTTCGAGAAGAAGCGTGAGATCAACGGCGTCGGCTACAAGGCCGCCGTCACCGGCAAGGTGCTCAAGCTGTCGCTCGGCTACAGCCACGACATCGACTATGCGATCCCGGCCGGGGTCGCGATCGTCACGCCGAAGCCGACTGAAATCGTCATCACCGGCATCGACAAGCAGGTGGTCGGCCAGACCGCCGCTGAGATCCGCGACTATCGCGGTCCCGAGCCCTACAAGGGCAAGGGCGTCAAGTACGCCGGCGAATTCATCTTCCGCAAGGAAGGGAAGAAGAAGTAAGGACGCGAGCCATGAGCAAGCAGACAGAAAATACTGCGCGCCGCCGGGCCCGTGTCCGTCGCGCCATCAAGGCGGTCGCCAATGGCCGCGCTCGCCTGTCGGTGCATCGCACCGGCAAGCAGATCTATGCCCAGGTCATCGACGACGCGAAGGGCATCACCCTCGCGTCGGCCTCGAGCCTGGACAAGGACATCCGCGGCGACATCAAGTCGGGTGCGAATGTCGCGGCCGCGGCCACGATCGGCAAGTTGGTTGCCGAGCGTGCGGTCAAGGCCGGCGTGAAGGACGTGGTCTTCGATCGCGGCTCCTACATGTATCATGGCCGCGTCAAGGCGCTGGCCGATGCGGCCCGCGAGGCCGGGCTGAATTTCTGACATCCCATCCGGGATGCTCGAGCGAGCGGCGCTGCATCAGGCAGCGTCCGCGCAAGTAAGAGGATGACATGGCGAGAGAACCTCGTGACCGTCAGGATCGCGAAGAGCGCGATTCCGAATTCGTGGATCGTCTGGTCCACATCAACCGCGTCGCCAAGGTGGTGAAGGGCGGCCGTCGTTTCGGCTTTGCTGCCCTCGTCGTCGTCGGTGACCAGAAGGGCCGCGTCGGCTTCGGCCATGGCAAGGCTCGCGAAGTGCCGGAAGCCATCCGCAAGGCGACGGAAGCCGCCAAGCGCGGGCTGGTCCGCATTCCGCTGCGCGAAGGCCGCACGCTCCATCACGACGTCCAGGGCCGCCACGGCGCCGGTCGCGTCGTGCTGCGTGCAGCTCCGGCCGGTACCGGCATCATCGCCGGTGGTCCGATGCGCGCCGTCTTCGAGGCGGTTGGCATGCAGGATGTCGTGTCGAAGTCGCTCGGTTCGTCGAACCCCTACAACCTCGTGCGCGCCACCTTCTCGGCGCTCAAGAACGAGGACAGCCCGCGTGGCGTCGCCGCGCGCCGCAGCCTGAAGGTTTCGGCCCTGCAGTCGCGTCGTCGCGATGCCGGCACCGACGCCGCGGCCGAAGCGTGAGGGCTGCACCATGGCAAAAGCTGAAAAGACCGTGGTCGTCGAGCAGATCGGTAGCCCGATCCGCCGTGAGGCCTCGCAGCGCCAGACCCTGATCGGTCTCGGCCTGAACAAGATCCGCCGCCAATCGACCCTGCAGGACACCGCTTCCGTCCGTGGCATGATCGAGAAGGTCAAGCACCTCGTCCGCGTCGTCGACGCGAAGTGAGGGGGATTGTCCGATGAAACTCACAGACATTCGTGACAACGAAGGCGCCCACAAGTCCCGCATCCGTGTCGGCCGTGGTATCGGCTCCGGCAAGGGCAAGACTGGTGGACGCGGCGTCAAGGGTCAGAAGGCCCGTGCCGGCGTGGCGGTCAAGGGCTTCGAAGGCGGTCAGATGCCGCTTTATCGTCGCCTGCCGAAGCGCGGCTTCCACAACCTCTTCGCCAAGGAACTGAACGAGGTCAATCTCGGTCGGATCCAGCAGGCGGTCGAGGCCGGCAAGCTCGACGGCAAGGGCGTCGTCACCATCGAGGCGCTGGTTGCGGCTGGCGTGATCTCGAAGGCGGCCCCCGACGGCGTCAAGATCCTCGGCGTCGGCGAACTGAAGACGAAGCTTGCCTTCGAAGTGGCAGGCGCGTCGAAGTCGGCGGTCGAGGCCATCGAAAAGGCTGGCGGCTCGGTCAAGATCCTGGCGGCTGCTGCTTCACAGGCGTGACAGCGACGCTTACATGAGCGATTGCGAACGGCGGCCAGGCCAGAAGCCTAGGCCGCCGTTCGACTGTTTGACGTTTATTCCGATCAAGGACCGGACGCATGGCATCGGCGGCTGAACAGCTTGCGGCAAACCTGAATTTCGGCGCGCTCGCGAAGGCGGACGAGCTCAAGAAGCGGATCTGGTTCACGCTGGGGGCGCTCATCGTCTACCGGCTCGGTACCTATATCCCGCTGCCGGGCATGAACCCYGACGCCGTTGCCGACCTGTTCAAACAGTCGCAGACCGGCGTGCTCGGCCTGTTCAACATGTTTTCGGGCGGTGCCGTCGGGCGACTGGCGATCTTTGCGCTCGCGATCATGCCCTATATATCGGCCTCGATCATCATCCAGCTCCTGTCGAGCGTGGTGCCGACCTTCGAGGCGCTGAAGAAGGAAGGCGAGCAGGGCCGCAAGGTCCTCAACCAGTACACCCGCTACCTGACCCTCGTGCTGGCCGTGTTCCAGGCCTACGGCATCGGTGTCGGCCTGCAGGGGTCCGGCAATCTGGTGCTCGAACCCGGCCCGTTCTTCCTGCTCTCGACGACGATCACGCTGGTCGGCGGTACGATGTTCCTGCTCTGGCTCGGTGAACAGATCACCAGCCGCGGCATCGGCAACGGCACCTCGATGATCATCTTCTCGGGCATCATCGCGGAATTCCCGTCGCAGCTCGCCCAGACCCTCGAGCTTGGCCGTCAGGGCGCGATTTCGACCGGCCTGCTGCTGCTGATCCTGGTCATGGCCATCTGCGTCATCGCCTTCTGCGTGTTCATGGAGCGGGCCCAGCGCCGCCTGCTGATCAACTATCCCAAGCGCCAGGTCGGCAACCGCATGTACGAGGGCCAGACCTCGTTCCTGCCGCTGAAGCTCAACACGTCGGGCGTCATCCCCCCGATCTTCGCCTCCTCGCTGCTGCTGCTGCCGACGACGATCGCCAGCTTCTCGCAGGCCTCGGGCGGCACCGGCATGCTGTCGACGGTGGCGACCTATCTGGCGCATGGCCGGCCGCTGTTCATGATCCTCTACGCCGCGCTGATCATCTTCTTCTGCTTCTTCTACACCGCCATCGTGTTCAATCCGGTCGAGACGGCGGACAATCTGAAGAAGCATGGCGGCTTCATGCCGGGCATCCGCCCGGGCGAGCGCACCGCCGAGCATATCGACCGCGTGCTGACCCGGATCACCGTTCTCGGCGCAGGCTATCTGACTATTGTCTGCCTTATCCCCGAGTTCATGATCACGTATGCCCAGATTCCGATCATCCTCCTGGGCGGCACCTCGCTGCTCATCGTGGTGACGACAACCATGGATACCGTGGCGCAGGTTCACGGGCATCTGCTGGCCCACCAGTATGAGGGGCTGGTCAAGAAGGCGAAGTTGCGAGGGGCGAGGCGCTGATGCGATTGATCTTCCTGGGGCCGCCGGGGGCGGGCAAGGGTACTCAGGCAACCCGTATCGTCGAGAAGCATGGCATTCCGCAGCTCTCGACCGGCGACATGCTCCGGGCCGCGGTTGCGGCCGGGACGCCGGTGGGGCTCAAGGCCAAGGCGGTGATGGATGCCGGCGGACTGGTCTCGGACGATATCGTCATCGGGATCGTTGCCGATCGCATCGAAGAGCCGGACGCGAAGCGGGGCTTCATCCTCGACGGCTTTCCGCGCACGCTGGCCCAGGCCGAGGCGCTCGACGCCATGCTGGCGCAGAAGGGGCTGAAGCTCGACGCGGTCCTGGAGCTCACGGTCGATCAGGACAAGCTCGTCGACCGGATCATCCGTCGTGCCGAAGAGGCGAAGGCGGCCGGGCAACCGGTGCGCAAGGATGACGATCCGGTGGTCTTCAAGACCCGGCTCGAAGCCTATAACCGCGATACCGCTGTGGTTTCGCCCTATTATGCGAAGCGTGGCCAGCTCACTGCGATCGACGGCATGAAGCCGATCGACGAGGTGACGGGTGCGATCTACAAGGCACTCGGCGCTTAGCAATGCGCGGGCACGGGTTCGGCATCGGGCTCGTACTTCTGACCTTGCTGTCGTCAGCGATATCAGCCCCGGCGGAGACGGTTCTCGTCGCGCCGGGGATTTCTGTTTCGAAGAGGGCGTATGCCGCCCCGCTCAACGAAGCCCGGAACGCGCTTGCGGCAGGTGCCGAATCGATTTCGGTCGGGCGGGGCGCAGTCCGCTTGAGCTGGGCTGAGCCGTAACGCCGCCTGCCGGCCGAGTAAGAGCAGCTTCGAGGAAGCTGGCATGATTCCTGAGTTCGGCGGGTTGACTCAAGAGCTTCGACCGACTAACGACCCTCATCCGGTTGCATGTGGCGATGCCGTTACCTTCGCGAGGAGGGGCGACGTCGCGTTCTCGCATGGAGCCGATTCAACGCTCGCAGGGGCCGGCCTCCACCGGACGCGGGTAGGTTTTCACTGCCGGGCAGCCATCGGGCGCCTCGGCCGACAATGGAGAAGAGACCATGGCTCGTATCGCGGGCGTTAACATTCCGACCGGCAAGCGCGTCGTCATCGGTTTGCAGTATATCCACGGCATCGGTRCCCAGAAGGCCAAGGAAATCTGCCAGAAGGTCGGCATCGCCGACGAGCGTCGCGTCAACCAGCTGACCGACGCGGAGGTGCTTCAGATCCGTGAGACGATCGACCGCGACTACCTTGTCGAGGGCGCCGGCCCGCTGTCTATGCGTCGCCTGACCCGTTCAAGGGCAGGCGACATCCCCAGCGCCTGGCATGACGGGCGCGCTCGAAGGATGAAAGAAAGAGACCATGGCCAAGGAAGCCCAGCGCGTTCGTCGTCGTGAACGCAAGAACATCGTTTCTGGCGTCGCGCATGTGAACGCCTCGTTCAACAACACCATGATCACCATCACCGACGCCCAGGGCAACACGATCTCGTGGTCGTCCGCCGGCACCATGGGCTTCAAGGGTTCGCGCAAGTCGACCCCCTATGCCGCCCAGGTCGCGGCCGAGGATGCGGCCCGCAAGGCTGCCGAGCACGGCATGCGCACCCTCGAAGTCGAGGTGACGGGCCCGGGTTCGGGGCGTGAATCGGCTCTGCGCGCCCTCCAGGCCGCCGGCTTCACCGTGACCTCGATCCGCGACGTGACGCCGATCCCGCACAATGGCTGCCGGCCGCGCAAGCGCCGTCGCGTCTGACGCCCGGATTGGATTGCGGCGCTCGCACTGGCGGGCGCCGGTACGGGGCGGCCCGTCGCCGCCGAGAGATGAAGCACCAGGAGTGCGGTCGTGATCAGCAAGAACTGGCAGGATTTGTCCAAGCCGAACAAGCTCGAAATCAAGGTCGGAGACGACCCCAAGCGCCATGCTACCGTGATCGCTCGTCCGCTCGAGCGCGGCTTCGGCATGACGCTCGGCAACGCGCTGCGGCGCGTGCTGCTCTCCTCGCTTCAGGGCGCTGCGGTCACCGCCGTCCAGATCGACGGCGTGCTGCATGAGTTCTCGTCGATTCCCGGCGTTCGCGAGGACGTCACCGACATCGTCCTCAACATCAAGGCGATCGCCGTCAAGATGCAGGGCGAGGGCCCCAAGCGTATGACCCTGCGCAAGTCGGGCCCGGGCACCGTCACCGCCGGTGACATCAACACCGTCGGCGATGTGTCGATCCTCAACCCCGAGCTCGTGCTCTGCACGCTGGACGAGGGTGCCGAGATCCGCATGGAGTTCACGGTCAATACCGGCAAGGGCTATGTCCCGTCCGAGCAGAACCGTCCCGAGGATGCACCGATCGGCCTGATCCCGGTCGACAGCCTCTATTCGCCGGTCAAGAAGGTCTCCTATCGCGTCGAGAACACCCGTGAGGGCCAGAATCTCGACCGTGACATGCTGACCCTGCAGATCGAGACCAACGGCTCGGTCACTCCCGAGGACGCGCTGGCGCTCGCCGCCCGCATCCTGCAGGACCAGCTTGCCGTCTTCATCACCTTCGAGGAGCCGCGCAAGGAAGAGGCCGTCTCGACCGCGCCGCAGCTGCCCTTCAACCCGGCGCTGCTCAAGAAGGTCGACGAGCTCGAGCTTTCGGTGCGTTCGGCGAACTGCCTGAAGAACGACAACATCGTCTATATCGGCGACCTGATCCAGAAGTCGGAGGGCGAGATGCTTCGTACCCCGAACTTCGGCCGCAAGTCGCTGAACGAGATCAAGGAAGTGCTCGCGACCATGGGCCTCCATCTCGGCATGGACGTGACCGGCTGGCCGCCGGAGAACATCGAAGAGCTGGCGAAGCGCTTCGAAGAGCATTACTGATCCCGCCGGCGCGGAGCTTGCCTCCGCGCCTGTTTCCCGCACGGTGCGTGAGCGCCGGAGCATAATGAACGGCCGTACCGTGGCACGGCGGCCGTAATCACAGGAGAGCCAAATGCGTCACGGTTTCCGCGGTCGTCGTTTCAACCGCTCGGTTGAGCATCGCAAGGCGATGTTCGCCAACATGTCCCAGGCCCTGATCAAGCATGAGCAGATCACCACCACGCTGCCGAAGGCCAAGGACCTGCGTCCGGTCGTCGAGAAGCTGGTGACCCTCGCCAAGCGCGGCGACCTGCACGCCCGCCGTCAGGCGATCGCCCAGATCAAGGATGTCGCACTCGTCGGCAAGCTCTTCGCGGTCCTCGGCCCGCGCTACAAGGAGCGCAATGGCGGCTATCTGCGCATCATGAAGGCCGGCTTCCGCTTCGGCGACAACGCCCCGCTCGCCGTGATCGAGTTCGTCGATCGCGATGTCGATGCCAAGGGCAAGGATTCCGGCCCGGTCTTCACGGCTGACGACGAAGCCGCCTGAGCAAGGCTGCTTCCCCGGAGATTTGAAAGGCGGCCGCAAGGCCGCCTTTTCTTTTGCGAAGGGGCCGGGGAGGCGCGCGACCCGGATGTCGGCCTCTGCGATGACGTATGGACACAGTCCGACGGGGCTCTCGACCGCCATTGGTGGTGGAAATGAAGGCTCGCGCGGGGCGCGGATGACATCGACCGGCCCGGAGCGGACGGCCATCAAGCGCGGGAGGCCCAGAGCTTCGTTCGCGGTGACAGGCGGGGCATCGCGTTTCGCGTCAGTAGGCGCTGGATCGGCAACTGATGCCGAAGATTATTGCTCGAAACGCCGCTTGTGCGCCACAAAGCGCAATGGTCAAGCTTCCCAGCGAAAACCGCCCGCAAGAGGCGGCCCCGGAGGGAGAGACTGATGATTTCAAGACTATTGACCACGCGGCGGCTGGCGCTGACGGCGATGTTGGCGCTGGCGGCTCCCGCCCTGGCGCAGGACGGCTATCCCAACAAGCCGATCACCATGATCGTGCCATTCGCAGCCGGGGGCTCCTCCGACGTGATCGCACGGCTGGTCGGCGACGAGATGGGGCGGGTGCTCGGCCAGCGCATCGTCATGGAGAACATGGCAGGGGCGGGGGGCGCGACGGCGCTGACGCGCGCCGCCAAGGCCGATCCCGATGGCTACACTATCGTCATCGGCAATAGCGGAACCAATGCTGCGTCCTATTCGATCTATCCGGATCTGAAATACACCCAGGCCGATTTCGCGCCGATCGGCCTCGTCGCCAAGACATCGCCGATGATCGCGCTCAAGCTCGATTTTCCGGCCAAGAACCTGATGGAGTTCGTCGACTATGCCAAGAAGAACCCCGGCAAGGTCAGTCTCGGGCATGCTGGTGTCGGCTCGTCGAATTATCTGATCTGCCGGAACTTCATCAAGGCGGCTGGTGTCGAGGTTGCGCTCGTCAGTTATCGGGGCGCAGGACCGGCTTTGAACGACCTGATGGGCGGGCAGATCGACGGCGTCTGCGATGCTGCAACCTCGCTCTCGGGCGCGGTGCAGGGAGCCAAGGTCAAGGCGCTCGTGGTCGCGACACCGAGCCGGCTCGACAGCCTTCCGGATGTGCCAACCTCCAGGGAGGCCGGGCTGCCGGCTTTCGAGGCCCAGGGCTGGAATGCGCTCTTCGGCCCAAAAAGCCTGCCTCAACCGATCGTCACCAAGCTGAATCAGGCTTTGCGGACCGCGCTTGCGAGCCCGAACCTGCAAGCTCGATTCAAGGAGCTTTCGTCCGTGCTGCCAGCCGAGAACGAACTCACGCCTGCCCATGTCGGCGCGATGGTTCCGGGCGAGATCGAAAAGTACAAGATCCTGCTTCAGGACAAGTGAGGCTTGGCCCTATGCTCGCTGGCGGGCAAGCTCGCCAGCGAGATCCAGCAGCACGTCGGCAGGCTGGACCTGGAGATCGGCCTCTGGCGTGACACCGTAGAGACCGAAGATGAAGTGCGTGGTCTCGTCATGTTCGGCGAGGCCCATCGACCAGTTCTGGAAGCTCCGGGCCGCAATCTGCTCTTCGGCCAGCAGGCGGATCCCGGTATGGCGTGGATCGACCACGATCCGGCCATATGTCTCCGCGACATTATGCGCCTCGCCTTCGAGCACCTGCGCGAAGGCCCCGGGCGTCACCAGGAGAAATCCCGTCACCTCGTTCTGTACGTTCAGCCGCTGGGCGCTGGCGATCATCCTGCCAACCTCCTCACTGCGATTGGCCTCGACGAGGCGACTCCGGCTGGCATAAACAAGACGTATCAGACTCAAGGGACCAGCTCCTTCGCGGATCTTTGCTCGACTGACCCGTTCGATGATCCGGATGGCGCCAGTGGCGTCGCGGGCGAAGAGATTTCCCGGGAATGGTTCGTATTGGAAGACTTGGAACGCCGCGAGCGGTGTTTTGTTTCAGCGTGGAGACAGGAATGAAGCGCGGGATCATGCCGGTCCGTTTCGGAAGAACTGCCTTGCCGGCCGCCTTGATGCTCTTTGCGAGTCTTGCGCCGCTGCCATTGCTTGCGCAGGCGCGGCAGGTTCCGGAAACCCGTCAGCAGGTTCAGCTTTCCTTTGCGCCGATCGTGCAGAAGACGGCCGGGTCGGTCGTGAATGTCTATGGCGCCCGTGTCGAGCGTCGGGCTCAGAACCCTTTCATGGACGATCCGTTCTTTCGCCGCTTCTTTGGCGATGACGGGTTCGGTGTCCCGCGCGAACGCGTGCAACGATCGCTTGGCTCAGGCGTGATCGTCGATGCGAGCGGGCTCGTGGTGACCAATAACCACGTCATCGAGGGCATGAGCGAGGTCAAGGTCGCCTTTGCGGACAAGCGCGAGGTGGAAGCCACGATTGTCCTGCGCGATCCACGCACCGATCTTGCCGTGCTGAAGCTGAACGGCGCCAAGGATCTGAGCGCGATCGACCTTGCCGATTCCGACCAGCTCCAAGTCGGCGATATCGTGCTGGCGATCGGCAATCCCTTCGGCGTCGGGCAGACCGTGACGCAGGGCATCGTTTCGGCGCTGGCTCGTACGCAGGTCGGTGTCGCCGATGCGCAGTCGTTCATCCAGACCGATGCGGCGATCAATCCCGGCAACTCCGGCGGCGCGCTGGTCGACATGGAAGGCCGACTGATCGGCATCAACACCGCGATCTTCTCGCGCTCTGGCGGCAGCCACGGCATCGGTTTTGCGATTCCCTCGTCGATGGTTCGCGTCGTCGTCGAAAGCGCGAAGTCGGGTGCTGCTTCGGTGCGCCGGCCGTGGTTCGGCGCCAGGCTGCAGGCACTGACGGCCGATGTCGCCGACGGGCTTGGGCTCGACCGCCCGGCCGGCTCGGTCGTTGCCAGCGTGGTCGAGAAGGGGCCGGCCGCCGAGGGCGGGCTCAAGCGTTCGGACGTCATCCTCGCGCTTGACGGAGTCGCCGTCGATGATCCCGAGGCCTTCGGCTATCGTTTCGCGACCCGCCCGATCGGGGGTACGACCTCTCTGACCGTCCTGCGCGGCGGCAAGCGCCTGGTGGTTCCGGTGAAGCTCGTTCCGGCGCCCGAGACGCGGCCGCGCGAAACCGTGACGCTTTCGGGCCGCACGCCGCTTTCGGGGCTGACGGTGCTCAACCTGTCGCCGGCGGTTGCCGAGGAGCTTTCGATCGATGCCGGAACCGAAGGCGTCGTGGTCAGTGCCATCGAGGAAGGCAGCCTTGCGGCTCGCGTCGGTTTCCAGAAGGGCGACATCATCCTGGCCCTGAACGGAGAGCGCATGGAGCGCTCGCGCGATGTCGAGGCGGCCCTGCGTCAGCGCAAGCGCGCCTGGGAGGTGACGATCTCGCGTGCCGGACAGACCGTGACATCGGTCTTCCCGGGGTGAGCGACCTCTTTTCCGCTTCCGGCCTCGACAAGGCGGGGCCGCGCCCGCTTGCCGACCGTTTGCGGCCGACGACGCTGGCCGAGGTCACCGGGCAGGGGCACCTGACGGGGCCGGATGGCGCGCTCACGCGACTGCTGGCCTCGGGCTCGATTGGCAGCCTGATCTTCTGGGGGCCGCCGGGCACCGGGAAGACGACGGTCGCGCGCCTGCTCGCCGGTGCGGTCGATCTCGGGTTCGAGCAGATCAGCGCGATCTTCTCCGGGATCGCGGACCTCAAGAAGGTGTTCGAGGCAGCGCGCGGGCGACGGCTGGGAGGCAAGGGCACGCTGCTCTTCGTCGACGAGATCCATCGCTTCAACCGCACTCAGCTCGATGCGTTCCTGCCAGTCATGGAGGACGGCACGATCACGCTGGTCGGTGCCACAACCGAGAATCCGTCCTTCGCGCTCAACGCCGCACTTCTGTCGCGGGCGCGGGTGCTCACCTTCCAATCCCTCGACGAGAACGCGCTACTCTTTCTGCTCGGCCGGGCCGAGGTGCTGGAGAACAAGGAATTGCCGTTGACGCCGGAGGCGCGGCTGGCGGTTGCCCGCTTTGCCGATGGCGACGGGAGGGCGGCACTGACGCTGGCCGAGGAAATCTGGCGTGCCGCCAAGCCGGACGAGATCTTCGACGAGGCCGGTCTCGCCGAGGTGATCCAGCGTCGCGCACCGATCTACGACAAGGCGCAGGACGGCCACTACAACCTGATCTCGGCACTGCATAAGACGATCCGCGGCTCTGATCCGGATGCGGCTCTCTATTACTTCGCCCGCATGCTCGATGCCGGTGAGGATCCGCGTTTCCTGGCGCGGCGGCTGGTGCGCATGGCGGTCGAAGATATCGGGCTCGCCGACCCGCAGGCGCTCGTCCATGCCCGCGCCGCGGCCGAGACCTATGAACAACTGGGCTCCCCCGAGGGCGAGCTCGCGCTCGCCAACACGGTGATCTATCTGGCGACGGCGCCGAAATCGAATGCGGCCTATATCGCCTACAAGGCGGCGCGGCGCGCGGCCAAGGAGGGCGGCTCGCTGATGCCACCCAAGACCATTCTGAACGCGCCGACGAAGCTGATGAAGGAAGAGGGCTACGGCGCTGACTACGCCTATGACCACGACGCACCCGATGCTTTCTCCGGCCAGAACTACTGGCCGGATGCGCTCGGCCGGCAGCTGTTCTACGATCCACCCGAGCGTGGCTTCGAGCGCGAGATCCGAAAGCGGCTGGAATACTGGGAAAAGCTCAGGGCGGAGCGCAGCAGGTAGAAGATCGGATCATCGGACAGGTATCGGGTGCGATCATCCGACCTTCTGCGTCCGCATCGGTCTTTCCGAGAACCGCGCTCCATTTTGCGGGCCGATGCATCAGAACGCGCGCTCTATGAAGACTTGAGTCGAGATCAGACGCCCCGCCAGCCCTGCGGCGACCTGCCGGCCAGTCAGGGATATCCGGGCTTGCGCGACCGACGCTTCGATCCCGGCCTTGAGACCCTCGACCGGTGTCCAGACCAGATTGGCGGCGGCGCGGTCGATGCTGATCTTGCCTTTGGCCTGGTCGATCAGCGGAACCGATAGCTGGTAGCGGCTGACGTAAAAATTGGTCGCGATCTCGTCGGTCCATTCCCGCCGCATCACAAGGGCGGTCGAGAAGCCGCGGGTCGGGTCGCTGCCGAGGAGCACCGTCCGAACGACGGCGGCGTCGAGTTGCGAGCCGATATAGGGCGCCGCGTCGACCGCGCCTGCGACCTGGGCCGTGATGCTACCGGGGCGCCCCAGCATCTCGGCCTCATAGGTAACGCCCAGAATTCCGGCGCGTCCCAAGCGGGAGTTTCGGCCGGAGATGTCGCGAAGTGCCAAAGCGCCATGCAACGTCCATGGCCCGGACTGGTAGACGAGCCGTGCCACGCCATCCGGCATGCGGCCGGCCGCAACCGGCAGGGTCGAGGTCGTGCCCAACGCGGGATCTTCCATGGCAAGTGTCGCGATCCAGGTCTCCGTCAAGGGCAATTCCAGGGCCAACAGTCCGACGGTCCGACTTGGCACCCGCGTGCTGAAGATGAACTCGTCGCCCGTCCAGAAGCTGAAGCGCGAGGTGTCCAGGCCGAAAATCCAGGGCCCGACCAACACCGTCGCCTCGTCGAAAGTGAGTCCTGCGACATCGTCGGTCGGGCTCTGCATGGTGAAGGAGAAGGCGCTGCCGACGCGCAGCCCGGAGGCGAGATCAWGCGACGTCGCGATGCGAATACTCGCGCTTGTCGGARAGGATGTCAGGCTCGACTGCGGCAAGGAAACGGAGCGCGATGCCCGGACACTGTCATTCTGCAGGCCAGCGCTGACGGTGCCCGACACCGAGAGGCAGGTGGCGGAGCCGGGCAGGATCAGGCCAGGGATGCTGTCCTCGTCATCGTCCTCTTCCTCGTCATCGCTGCTTTCGTCCTCCATTTGCCGGCGGGGATCGGCCTTGCCGCCGAAGAGGGGCTCAAGCTCGGTCGGCGTGATCGTGCAACTGCGCGCAAGGCTCGGGGGGCGGGCGGGTTTCAGGCCCTTGGGCGGCGGGAGTGCGACTGCTTCCCCGGTCAGTGCTGCGAAGGCCGGCAAGGCAAGCAAGGCCGAGGCTGCGATCGCCCAGGTGCGATGCAGGCAGGGCTTCTCCTCAGCGCGGCCTGTCACGGCGGTCATCGGTGGCGGGCGGCTCCAAGGCATTGTCGTCAGTGGTCATCTGTCGTTACGGGATCCGGGTGTGTCAATTGCGCCGTGAGAGGGCGCACTCCCGTGATTGTCGGGGCCTGAGACCGGATTTCGTTTGTGCAGGTCGGGTGTGCTGGCTATTGCAGGACGATGACATCCACGTTTCTCGTCTTCCTGGGCGCCGGCATCGGCGGCGCGCTGCGACACGGCGTCAACTACACCTCACTGAAATGGCTGGGGACGGGTTTTCCCTATGGCACAATGGCCATCAATATTCTCGGTTCGGGGATCATGGGGCTGATCGTCGGCTGGCTCGCCTTCAGGGCGGGCGAGGGCTGGTCGCAACAGGCGCGCCTCTTCCTGACCACGGGCGTCCTGGGTGGATTCACGACTTTCTCGGCCTTCTCGCTTGAGGCCGTTCTGCTCTGGGAGCGCGGCCAACTGGGCTTCGCCACCATTTATGTTCTGGGCTCCGTCGCGCTGTCTCTGGCAGCGCTGGTCGGTGGGCTCGCATTCGTCCKGGGGCTATCATGAGGCAAGGTGGCAAGGGCTCCGGCAGCAAGGGCTCCGGCGGCAAGGGGCAAACGGGTCGCGGCGGCAGGCCTCCCGCGGCCGGTGCCGGGAAGAAGCGGCCAAGCCATGACGCGCGCCGGCCGGCGCGCGCTTCGGGCCAGGCCAGGCCGGGCGAGGGCGAGGACGTCGCGCGCCGCGCACCGGTTGGCAGGTCGCCAGTGCAACGGGCACAGCGCCCAGCCGGACCGACGCGGGCCGAGGTCAAGGCCGTGACCGCAGAGGTGCTTGCCACCGGCGTTCAGCAACTCGTCGTGACGCCGGACGAGAACGAGATGCGGATCGATCGCTTCCTTGAGACACGCTTTCCGCAGCTGTCCTTCAGCCATATCCAGCGGATCGTCCGGAAGGGCGAGCTGCGCGTCAACGGCAAGCGCGCCGACAGCAAGGACCGGCTCGAGGCCGGCCAGACTGTGCGCATTCCGCCGCTGAAGCTCGAGCAGCAGGCGGAGCGTCCGCGGTCGGCCAGGGCCGATTCCGACACGGTCGAGTTCCTGCGCTCGATCACGCTCTACGAGGATGACGATGTCATGGTCCTCAACAAGCCTGCCGGCCTGGCCGTGCAGGGCGGCTCGGGCACCACGCGCCATGTCGACGGCATGCTCGATGCCCTGACCGGCAAGGACGGCCAGAAGCCGCGCCTCGTGCACCGGCTCGACAAGGATACGTCCGGCTGCCTCGTCATCGCCAAATCGCGCTTTGCGGCGGCGACGCTGGCAAAGACCTTTCGTTCGCGCTCGGCCCGCAAGGTCTACTGGGCGCTGGTTGCGGGCGTCCCGCGCGTCCGGCAGGGCCGGATCTCGACCTATCTCGCCCGCGAGGAAGCCTATGATGGCGATCAGCGGATGGCGGTCGCCAAACATGGCGACGACGGTGCGATGCATGCCGTGACCTATTACGCCGTGGTCGAGACCGCGGCGCAGAAGCTCGGCTGGCTCTCGCTGAAACCGGTGACCGGCCGCACCCATCAGTTGCGTGCGCATGCGGCCCATATCGGCCACCCGATCGTCGGTGATCCCAAATACTTCAACATTCAGAACTGGGAGCTGCCGGGCGGCATCCAGAACAAGCTGCATCTGCTGGCTCGCCGCATCGTGCTGCCGCATCCGCGCGGCAAGGGCACGATCGATGTCAGCGCGCCGCTGCCGCCACATATGCGCCAGTCCTGGAACCTGCTCGGTTTCGAGGACGAGCGCTATGACCCGATCGTGGACGCGCCCGACGAGTAGGAGTTGGTGTTACCTTGCGTAAGAGAACGCTTGCGGAACAAAAACAGATATGTTCTAATTTTGTTCTCGTCACTCTTACGCAGGTGCTCCCATGACGCGTTTCGCCTTCGTTCTTGCCGGCCTGACCCTTTCGCTTGCCACATCTGCCGCTGCGCAGTCACCAACCGCCCCGCAAGCTGCTGCTGTAGCGGCGGATGAGCCTGTGCCGCGCGTCGAGCGCGCCAAGGCGCGGCAGGATTGTGTCGCCGAACATATTGCGCTGAGTGGCGACGATTTGCGCCAGGCCATGCGCGATTGCATGCAGGCAAAGTTTCCGGGCGTCCAACTCTATGCCCGCGATGGGCTGACGCGCGACGGCAAGCCCACGGCCGTGACGGCGCGTACCGCCTGCAAGACGGAGGCCGATGAGGGTGGCCTGACCGGCGCTGCGCGGCGCGACGCGCTGGCCGCCTGTTTCAAGGCGAAGCGGCCCGATCTGGCGGCTCGTGCCGAATGTCGCATCCAGGCCGCGAGGCGGGGCTCGGCATCGTCGGGCTGACGCTCGATATTGCGCTGATGCAGCTTGCGGGGCTGGAACGCCCCGACGACCAGCTGACGGAAACCTATAGGGAGGTCTTCGGCGCCATGCGGCGGCAGGCCGAGACCGATCCAAGCCTCGCCGAGCCGCTCTTCCCGGGCGTTGCCGCTATGCTGGACGCGCTGGTTGCGCGGCCCGATACGGTGCTCGGCATCGCGACCGGCAAGTCCCGTCGGGGCGCGGACTACATCGTCGAGCGCTATGGCTGGCGTCAGCACATGGCGACGATCCAGACGGCCGATGATGCACCGTCCAAGCCCCATCCCGACATGATCCTGCAGGCGATGAGGGAAACCGGCGCGCGACCGGAACGTACCCTGATGGTCGGCGACAGTTCCTTCGATATCCAGATGGCGGTTGCCGCTGGGGTCACGCCGGTCGCCGTCTCCTGGGGCTTCCAGCCGGTGGCATCCCTGCAGGCGCTCGGCGCGCGCCATGTCCTCACCGATTGTGCCGAGCTGACGGGCATCATTGACGGGCTCGCGGTGGCTGAGCCGACCTGAGGGCGGCGGCGAGGGCACTGCGACGTTCCGCTCCGATCGGGTTCCACAGTCTCTTCGCGCCGACGGATCGGCGCGAAGACTGATCCCCGTCACCGCTTCGCTCCTTCGCGCCGACGTCCCGGTCGAACTGGAAATCGCCGCAAACTGCGCAGCCGAAACGCCCTGTCCGTAAGAGAGACGCGCGGAGGTCCCGTCATCGCGGCGAGCAGGACGGCGTGCCGTCGAGCGGAAACCGATTCGGTGCCGGATTTCGACCGCGGCCCGATGCATGGCGGCACTTCAGTAACATCCTCGCAACCACGTCCGATCAGGACCGTTTAACCTGAACAGAAGTTCAGATTTGTCCGTTAACCACCTGCTGGCGGGTGCCGCGTCATGGTGTTCCCACAACAGGAACGCACCGGCGCAAAATAAAGCTGGGCAGGAGTCGAACGATGATTGGTCATGAGCTCCGTGAATTCGTCGATCGCGTGATGGAAAAGCACGCGATCGACGATCAAGACACCAAGATGCTTCAGCGCGAAATCTTGGCCGATAGCGTGATGACGCGCGATGTCATCGATGTTCTGATTGCGCTGGATCGCGCGGTCGTCGCGACCAGCGCCTCCTTCGCCAATTACCTGGTCACTCTGGTCGTCGACTTCGCTGTCTGGGAAAGCCGCCCGACAGGCGTGATCGATCGCGAGAAGGCACATTGGCTGGTGACGACTCTCTCTGCCGGCGACGGCCCGACCGAGACGGCGCGACGCATTGCCTTCGAGATCGTGCGCGAGGCGGATCGCTGCGACGAGATGCTGATCGCCTTCGCCATGCGCAAGAGCACGTTCATGGTGCCGGGCCAGCGCCTCGAACGCGTTCTTCGGACGAACTGATCAGGCGGTCGCGCACAGCCCGCCGCCCATTCCCGAACTTTCGCATCAGTGGACGCGGGCTGCGGCCTCCAATAAACCCCGACTGTCACAGTGTTTTCAGACAGCCGGGAGACGCCACCCATGTTCACGAAGATTCTGATCGCGAACCGTGGCGAGATCGCCTGCCGTGTCATCAAGACCGCGCGGCGGATGGGCATCAAGACGGTTGCCGTCTATTCGGATGCCGACCGCGACGCGCTCCACGTCGAGATGGCGGATGAGGCGGTCCATGTCGGCGCGGCGCCCGCGGCCGAATCCTATCTGCTGATCGACAGGATCATCGCCGCCTGCAAGGCGACGGGGGCAGAGGCTGTCCATCCCGGCTATGGTTTCCTGTCCGAGCGCGAGGCCTTCGCCCAGGCGCTCAAGGATGCAGGTATCGTCTTCATCGGCCCCAATCCCGGCGCGATTGCCGCGATGGGTGACAAGATCGAGTCGAAGAAGGCGGCCGCCGCGGCAAAGGTCTCGACCGTGCCCGGCCATCTCGGCGTCATCGAAGACCCCACCGAAGCCGTGAAGATCGCCGACGAGATCGGCTATCCCGTGATGATCAAGGCCTCGGCCGGCGGCGGCGGCAAGGGTATGCGCATTGCCCATTCGGCCGGGGAAGTCGCCGAGGGCTTTGCCCGGGCGAAATCGGAAGCGGCGTCCTCATTTGGCGACGACCGCGTCTTCATCGAGAAGTTCATCGTCGACCCGCGTCATATCGAGATCCAGGTGCTTGGCGACAAGCACGGCAACGTCATCTATCTCGGCGAGCGCGAGTGCTCGATTCAGCGCCGCAACCAGAAAGTCGTCGAGGAGGCGCCGTCGCCGCTGCTCGACGAGGCGACCCGGCGCAAGATGGGCGAGCAGGCGGTGGCCCTCGCCAAGGCGGTGAATTATGATTCGGCCGGAACGGTCGAGTTCRTCGCAGGGCAGGACCGCTCCTTCTTCTTCCTAGAGATGAACACCCGGCTCCAGGTCGAGCATCCCGTCACCGAGATGATCACCGGCATCGACCTCGTCGAGGAAATGATCCGTGTCGCCTATGGCGAAAAGCTCCGGCTGACGCAGGCCGATGTCAAGCTGAACGGCTGGGCTGTCGAATCCCGCGTCTATGCGGAGGACCCGACCCGCAATTTCCTGCCTTCGACGGGGCGGCTGGTGACCTATCGCCCACCGGCCGAAGGTCCGGATGGCGAGGCGACCGTCCGCAATGACACCGGTGTCTTCGAAGGCGGCAAGATCTCGATCTATTACGACCCGATGATCGCAAAACTCGTGACCCACGCGCCGACGCGCGAGGCGGCGATCAAGGCGCAGGCCCGTGCTCTCGATGGTTTTGCCATCGAGGGCATCCGCCATAACATCCCGTTCGTCTCGGCGCTGATGCAGCATCCGCGCTGGATCGCCGGACACTTGTCGACGGGCTTCATCGCCGAGGAGTTTCCGGAAGGCTTCTCCCTGCCGCAGCCGAAGGGAGAGATAGCGCTGCGCATGGCCGCTATCGCGATCACCTGCGACCACCGTCTCAACCAGCGCAAGCGACATGTCTCGGCCCAGATGGAGGGATGGCGCAAGGTCGAGTTCGAACGCACCCGCATCGTGACGCTCGGCGGTGAGCGCTTCGAGGGCATCGTGGCGGAGCAGGGCGAGACGATCCTCGTCAGCTTCGGCGACCGTTCATTGGCGGTCGCCTCCGAATGGCGGCCGGGTGAACCGGTCTGGCGCGGCACGCTCGATGGTGTCTCGATTGCGGCGCAGGTGAGGGCGATCCTCAACGGCGTATCGCTTGGCCATGCCGGAGCCTATGCCAGCGCCCATGTCTATACGCCGCGCGAGGCCGAGCTTGCCGCCCTGATGCCGGAGAAGGTTGCGGCCGATACCGGAAAATTCCTGCTCTGCCCGATGCCGGGGCTGGTCAAGGCCGTGTCCGTGAAGGTCGGCCAGGAAGTCAAGGCCGGCGAGGCGCTCTGCATGGTCGAAGCGATGAAGATGGAGAACGTGCTGCGTGCCGAGAAGGACGTCACCATCGCGAAGATCCTCGCCAAGGAGGGCGATTCGCTCGCGGTCGATGCCGTGATCATGGAGTTCGCCTGAGCTTGAGGCGGCAGACCGCCTGCAGATAGAACGATTTGCTTTCCGTGGCGTCAGGCAGGAAAGTCTGTCCGGCCAAAGGGTGGCGGGGAGCTCTTCATGCTGACGATCTGGGGACGGATCAGTTCCATCAATGTGCAGAAGGCCGTCTGGGCGGCCGGTGAGGTTGGCCAGAGTTTTGAACGGGTCGATCTTGGCGGCGCGTTCGGCGGCAACCGCGAGCCGGCCTATCTGGCCAAGAACCCCAACGGCATGATCCCCGTTCTGGAGGATGGCGATGTCTGCATCTGGGAGTCCAGCAGCATCGTGCGCTACCTCGCGGCCCGCTATGGGGCCGGCTGGATCTGGGAGGAGGATCCCTCGCGCCGCGCCGAGGCCGATCGCTGGATGGACTGGACGATTGCCGAATTGCAACCGGCGATGGCTCCGGCCTTCATCGGTCTGATCCGGACACCGGCGGAGAAGCGTGACATGGCTGTCATCGAGGCCTCCATCGCCAAGACGGAGGCGAAGCTGGACATCCTCGAGGCGCATCTGGCTTCACGGGACTACCTTGCCGGCTCGCGCTTCGGCATGGCGGATATCGCCGTTGCGCCGGGCGCGCATCGCTGGCTCAACATGCCGGTGCCGCGTGCGTCCTGGCCGAATGTCCAGCGCTGGTACGAGACAGTGGTGGCCCGGCCTGCTGCGAAGCCAGCGCTGCCCCTGCCGATCACGTGAGCGTGTCGCCGCCTTGCCCTCCCCGCAGAGCTTGACATGATGGTGACCATGACCCGCTTGGGAATTCTTGCATTCGGCATGGCGGCAATGGCTGCAGGAGACGCTTGGGCGCAGTCGCCTCCCTCGAATCCGGTGCTATCGGCCGACCGCACGCAGATGGTGTCCTGCCTGAGCCAGAGCGATACCGCTGCCAGTGCCTGCATCGGTTCGGTGGCGGTCACTTGCGTGCGAGCGGCTTCAGGCGATCGGCGCGTTGCCGAAGCCGATTGCGCGAGGCGGGAAGAGGCGGTCTGGCGCGAGCGCCTGACTTTTGCCAGCGTGGCGGTGATGCGCAATGCCGAAAGCGGCGCGCGGGGCCAGTTCGCCGCGCTTCAGGTTGCCTGGGAAGGCTATGCCGCACAGAAATGTGCGTTCTACGGGAGCATGCAGCCGTCTGCCCGCGTGGCCGGGATGCAGGCGGGCTGCATGTTGCGCGAGGTGGCCAGCCGTTCGCTTGAACTCGAGCGAATGGTCGGCCAGCGCAATCCGGTGCGCCGCCCCTCCAATCCACCCAGCATTATCCGTTGAGCGTCGTTGCGTCGTTAATGCAGCGTCGTCTCGTCATCGGCTAGATCATCGGACCGGATAGCGAGCGCATCCGGTGCGATGATCTAGCCTTCTGTGTTTGCATCGGCTGTCCCGAAGACCGCAATCCGGTTTTCGGGCCGATGCTTAGACAGCCGGTGCGTTCCGGAGTCCGCCGATGTTTTTCGTCCTGTCCAAGATTATCTGGTTCCTGTTCTCGCCGGTGAATCTGCTGATCCTGCTGGCGGCCTTGGCGGCGCTGCTGGCCTTTACCCGCTTCGCGCGCTCGGCGCGCTGGCTCGGCGGATTTGCCATGCTCGGCATCCTGGTGCTGTCCTTCAGCCCGCTGCCGCGCATCATCGTGCGGCCGCTGGAAAACCGCTTTCCGCAGCAGGAGGCCGCCAGAGGGCCGGTTACCGGCGTTATCGTGCTGGGCGGCGCAATCGGCGTCGCGCGCGGCGACATCGTGCTGAACCACGCCGGTGCCCGCATGACCAAGGCGGTCGAGCTCGCCCGGCTGCATCCGGAGGCGAAAATCGCCTTCACCGGTGGCGGCGCCAATCTGCTCTCGCCCGTGATCAGGACCGAGGCCGATGGCGCCAGGCTGCTGTTCGAGGCGCTGGGCCTGCCGCCCGAGCGGGTGGTGCTCGAGGACAAGTCGCGCAATACGCACGAGAACGCGATCTTCACCCGCGACCTCGTGATGCCGAAGCCGGGCGAGCGCTGGTTGCTCCTGACCTCGGCCTGGCACATGCCGCGCGCGATGGGCGTCTTCCGAAAGGCCGGATTCGCGGTCGAGGCATTCCCGGTCGACTATCTCTCGGGCAATGAGCCGGCCGATTTCTTCCGGCCCTACCGCGAGGCGTCCCGCGGCCTCGACATCGCAGAGCTCGCCTTCAAGGAATGGGCTGGTCTCGTTGCCTATTACGCCGCCGGCTACACGGATGCGCTGTTCCCCGCTCCCTGACGTTGCGGGGAGCAGGGCCTATTCGCTGCTTGGCAAGGACAGGCGGTAGACGCCGCGGAAATCGTCCGGATCGACCGGGCGGCCCTTTCGGGTAATGACGAGGCGACCTTCCTTCATCATCCGCACGGCGATGCGGCGGATCGGCTGCATCAGCGGCCCCCAGCCATCGGGATGGTCGCCGCCGACGCGGCGCGCGGCATCCATCGCGCTGATCGTACGACCCGGTCCTGCCTCCGTGAGCAGGTCGAGTATGGCGGCTTCGAGGGCGTCAACGTGATCGGTCATGCCTCCCAGAGAGGCAGGGCTGCAGGATTCGTCAAGCGGCGAGGCCAGGGCGGAGGGATCGGCTTGCCCTGCCGCGTGAGGTCAAAGGCACTGCGGTCGCCATCGCGGCGGTGCGCGGAGACGAAGGGCTCAAGCCGGTGCGGTCGCTTTGGCTGCTTCGTCGATCAGAGCGGCGATTTCGGCCGGCTTGGAGGCGAGCGAAGCGTGGCTGGCAGCGAGCGTGATGACCTTTCGCGCGTTGAGGCGGGCCGACATGCGCTCCTGGTTCGCGGGCGCGATCATCCGGTCCTCACCGGAGATCTGGTACCAGGATGGCTTCTTCTTCCAGGCCGGCGCGGTGATGGTGTTGCCGAAGGTGCTGGCAAGCGGGGCCTTCTGCGTCACACCCATCACGAAGCCCTCTTCGGGCGTCAGGTCGGGGCAGAAGCTCTCATGAAATTTGTCGGGCAGGACCCAGAGATAGCCGTCGCTGTCGGGAGAGAGGTTTGCTGCCGCCTCTGGCGGGTGTTCCTGGGTGATTCCGCCCGGGCTCTCGCCAGCATCTGGGGCAAAAGCCGCGATATAGACGAGACCCACCACATTGGGCAGATCTCCGGCTTCCGTGATCACTGCGCCGCCATAGGAGTGCCCAACCAGCAGCACCGGGCCCTTCTGCTGCGTCACCATCTTGCGGGTGCGCTCGGCGTCATCGGCCAGCGAGGTCAGCGGCATTTCGACGGCGTGGAGCGATGTGTAGCCCATCCGGGAGAGTTTGAGGATCACCCTGTTCCAGTGTGAGGCATTGCCCCAGAAACCATGCACCAGGACGATTGCTGGCTGCTTGCTCATGCTGGCCTCCTGATCCGCGGATCGGCTTGCCCCCGGATCGGACGGTCTCATGGAGGTTCAGCCGGTGTCCAGCGCAATCGTTGCGGCTGGGCAGTCCGAATCAGTGACCGGGGCTTGTGAAGATTCGTGCGGATTCCGACGCGAACTGCCGGCGCCACATCACTGTCAGCACGGCGGCCGTTGCAGCGAGGAACAGCCAAGGATCGATGAACCAGCCGAGATAGGCGAGCGCAAAGAAGAAGGCGCGCTGGCCGCGGTTGAAATGCCGCCCGGCGGCGATGTTCATTGCGATGGTCTCGCGGACGGCCTCCTTCGTCTCCTGCTCGTCGACCCGCTCCCTTGGCGGGATCGCGCCGAGAAGGATCGCGCAGTAGTTGAAGAGCCGGTAGCTCCAGGCGAATTTGAAGAAGGCATGGGCGAAGATCACCGCAAGTCCGATCACCTTGATCTCCCAGGCCGTGCGCGAGGTCGGCGCGGTGAAGGGCAGATCGGCGAAGATCGCGACGACGCGGTCGGTGGATTGCAGCAGGGCGAGCGAGCCGCCGATCGCGATCAACGAGGTCGAGGCGAAGAAGGCGGTGCCGTTCTGCAGTCCGTTCATCACCTGGGTATCGATGATGCGGTTTTCGCGCCGGACCGATTCCTGGATCCAGCGCGCGCTACGGAGATTCATCCGCGCGTTGAGGCTTCGCTCCGCATGTGGGCCCTTTTCCACGGCCAGGCCATAGCCAAGCCACGAGGCGACGAAGAAGATGAAGGCGATCATATCGATCGTCGTGAAGCCGGCCATGAATCGCCTCCCTTGGGCCAGAGTGCTGTCGGCATGGCCGCGCTGCAAGCCCGCGATTGACGCGATGTGCACGAGCAGCCACGGTGCCGCCGACGAGATGGAGGCCGGCAATGCCGCAAGTGATCACCAAAGGCTACAAGGCGTTGCTGGCGGAAGCCGAGGCCAAGGTCGAGACGCTCTCCGTCGAGCAGGCGAACGCGCTGGTCGGCCGTGACGACGTCGTCTTCGTCGATCTGCGTGATCCGCGTGAACTGGAGCGGGAGGGGCGCATGCCTGGTGCCTTCCACTGCCCGCGCGGCATGCTCGAATTCTGGATCGATCCCGAAAGCCCCTATGCCAAGCCGGTGTTCCAGCAGGACAAGCGCTTCGTCTTCTTCTGCGCAGGCGGCTGGCGTTCGGCGCTTGCTGCGCAGGCCGCGCAGGAGATGGGGTTGAAGCCGGTGGCGCATATCGCCGGCGGGTTCGGCGCGTGGAAGAAGGCTGGTGCGCCCCTCGATGCGCCGGAGCCGAGGAACGCCGGCGACAAGGGCTAGGTCTGCATCTTGTCCCATATCCTGATCGTTCTGCTCGTCGCAGGCGTCATCTTCCGCAAGCCGCTCGGACGCCTGCTGGCTCGCCAGTTTCCCGATCGCGCCAAGCGACAACAGGTGCTCGGCACGATCATCGTCGCCTTCCTGCTGGTAATCGCCGTCAGGCTGGTTGCCCTGTTCTGGTAGGAAATCCGGCAGGTCCGATAACGGGACTTGCCCATGCAGGGCGTCATCGCTGCGGTCCGCTTTCCAGGGTTGCCCGAAGATTGCCTGTGCCCCCGAGGTCACACATGCCCCGGTTGCAAATGAAGCGGCTTGCGCGTTCGCTGCCGATGCGGCATGTTGTTTGTCTTGGCTTCAACACGCGAAAGGGGAGGGCTGAATGCAATTCATGATCATCGTCGCCACTCCGCCACGAATGTCCCGCCACTAGGTCGGACATTGCCGCGGCCCGCCTGAGGCGGTCCCCAGCCAGGGTTTTTCATCTCTACGTTTCATCCGGAGACGATCGCATTCGCATCGGCTCCACCTGATTTGGAGTCGGCTCCCGCGCGGCGCCGAATGATTTCTATGTCTCTTCAATCCTCAACCGGGCGGCAGGAGCCGTTCCGGGCCGTTCTCGGCTTCACATTCCGGCACTGGGCGCGCCGACCAGGGCCGGTTCTCGGCGTGGCCGGGGCCATGATGGCGGCGACTGCCGCGGACCTGTTCATGCCGCTTTATGCCGGCCGCCTCGTCGATGCGGTGGCGGGCGAGGGCGCCAGCGCACTCGATGCGGCGCTATGGGCGCTGGGCGCGATGCTCGCACTCGGAGCGGTCAGCGTGCTGTTCCGGCATCTCGGTTTCATCGGCATCACCGGCATGACGTTGCGCACCATGAGCGAGACGGCGCAGGAGGCGTTCGCACGCCTGCAACGCTTCTCGACCGATTGGCACGCCAACAACTTTGCCGGTTCGACGGTGCGCAAGATCACCCGCGGGATGTGGGCCCTCGACCTGCTGACCGACACGGTCCTGATCGCGCTGTTGCCATCGCTGGTCGTGCTGGTGGGCACGACGGCACTGTTGGCATGGCATTGGCCGGCGATGGGCCTCGTCGTCTTCCTTGGCTCGGTGATCTATGTCGGTGTCACGATCGCGCTGTCGCTCAGCTATGTCGCGCCCGCTGCGCGGCTCGCCAATAGCTGGGACACGCGTGTCGGCGGTGCATTGGCTGATGCGATCTCCTGCAATCCGGTGGTCAAGGCCTATGGCGCCGAGCTTCGCGAGGACGGTCGCCTGGCCGGCGTCCTGGCAAAATGGGCGCTCAGGACCCGCCGGACATGGGTGCGCGGCACGACCTCGGGCACGGCCCAGCAGATCGTCCTGCTGGCGCTTCGCGCCGCGGTCATCGGCCTGGTCATCTGGCTCTGGGCCAACGGCCAGGCCACGCCGGGCGACGTCGCCTTCGTGCTGACCTCGTACGCGGTCGTTCACGGCTATCTGCGCGATGTCGGCCAGCACGTGCACAACCTCCAGCGTTCGGTGAACGACATGGAGGAACTAGTCGCCATGCATGCCCATCCCTATGGGGTGCCCGATCGCAAGGGAGCGACCGACATGGTGGTGCCGGCGGGCGAGATCGCCTTCGAGCAGGTGACCTTCCATTACGGAGGCCATGTCGAGCCGCTCTATCGCGATTTCTCGCTGACGATCCGGGCCGGCGAGAAGGTCGGTCTGGTCGGGCGCTCCGGCTCCGGCAAGACGACCTTCGTCAAGCTGGTTCAGCGTCTCTACGACGTCTCCGGGGGGCGCATCGCCATCGACGGGCGCGACATCGCTGATGTGACGCAGACCTCCCTGCGGGCGCAGATCGCCATCGTGCAACAGGAGCCGGTGCTGTTCCACCGCTCGCTGGCGGAGAACATCGCCTATGCCAAGCCGGGCGCCTCGATGGCCCGGATTGTCCAGGCGGCGAAGCTCGCCAACGCGCATGACTTCATCATGCGCCTGCCCAAGGGCTACGCGACGCTGGTCGGCGAGCGTGGCGTCAAGCTCTCGGGTGGCGAGCGCCAGCGTGTTGCGCTCGCGCGTGCCTTCCTGGCCGATGCGCCGATCCTGATCCTGGACGAAGCGACCTCGAGCCTCGATTCGGAATCGGAGGCGCTGATCCAGGAGGCGATGGAGCGCCTGATGCAGGGGCGCACCACCATCGTCATTGCGCACCGGCTTTCGACGGTGCGGGCGATGGACCGCATCCTGGTCTTCGATCGCGGCAGGGTGGTCGAAGAAGGCAGCCACGAGGCGCTGCTGACCCGCGAGAACGGCGCCTATCGCGCGCTGTTCGAGAAGCAGGTCAGCGAACTGGCGAAGGGGCTGGCGGCATAGATCATCGGACCGGATATCGTATCCGGTCCGATGATCTAACCATCTGTCATTGCATCGGCTTTCCCGAAAACCGCAATCCACCTTTCGGGCCGATGCATTGAGCCGCCAGACTACCTGCGGAGCGCCCTTTGCGTATGGTCGGGCTTGTCCCGGCCATACGCGTCTTCGTCTCCGGGGGGACAAGACGTGGAGGTTCCGGGCGACCTATTTCGGAGCCAGGGCCCGCGGCCGGACACCCGCGACGGGGCCGGGCGGAAGCTCCGCGCTCACATCTGGATTCAACGACTTCATGTCGAGATTCGGTTTGGTCAGAAACCGATTCAGGCCTGTGACGTAAGTCTCTGGCAACGCCCAGTGTTTGGCGCTCGCGATGACGGTTTCCATATAGCCGGGGCGCGGCTTTCCGAGCGTGCCGCTGCGGCCGACATAGACCAGGGCCCGCTTGGCGCCGCCCTCGACGATGACCGGCTGGCTGATCTTCACATAGAGACCGCTGGCGATGTCCTCGAACTTGTCGAGTGCGCGGATGTCGCCGAGCGAGCAGTCCCAGAGCACGCCATGGACGGTTTCGCGCGGATCGCGAACAGCCGAGGCATAGCCATCGCTCGTCACGATGAAACGATGGCGCGGCAGGCGCGCGAGACCGAGTGGCTTCGAACCGGGACAGCGCTTGGCCATCCCGGCGATGTCCATATTCAGACCATAGGCGAAATAGAGGGGCACTGGCCTATTTCGTCTTCTGGAACAGCTCGCGGCCGATCAGCATACGGCGGATCTCGCTGGTGCCGGCCCCGATCTCGTAGAGCTTTGCATCGCGGAGCAGGCGGCCGGTCGGATAATCGTTGATATAGCCGTTGCCGCCCAGAAGCTGGATGGCGTCGAGCGCGATCTGCGTCGCCTTCTCGGCCGCGATCAGGATGGCGCCGGCGGCATCCTCTCGCGTGGTCTCGCCGCGGTCGCAGGCCTTGGCGACGGCATACACATAGGCCTTGCAGGCATTCATCATCACATACATGTCGGCGACCTTGCCCTGGACGAGCTGGAATTCGCCGATCGACTGGCCGAACTGCTTGCGCTCGTGGATATAGGGCATGACCACGTCCATGGCCGCCTGCATGATGCCGAGGGGCCCGGCCGAGAGCACGACGCGCTCATAGTCGAGCCCCGACATCAGCACGTTAACGCCGCGCCCGACCTGGCCGAGCACGTTTTCCTCCGGGACCTCGCACTCCTCGAAGACGAGCTCGCAGGTGTCCGAACCGCGCATGCCGAGCTTGTCGAGCTTCTGGGCGGTCGAAAAGCCCTTCATGCCCTTCTCGATCAGGAAGGCGGTGATGCCCTTCGCGCCGGCGGCGGGGTCGGTCTTGGCGTAGACCACCAGCGTCTCGGCGATCGGGCCGTTGGTGATCCACATCTTGTTGCCGGTGATGACGTAGCGGTCGCCCTTCTTCTCGGCCCGTGTCTTCATCGAGACCACGTCCGAGCCGGCGCCGGGCTCGGACATCGCGAGCGATCCGACATGCTCGCCCGAGATCAGTCTCGGCAGGTACTTCGCCTTCTGCGCGGCATTGCCGTTGCGGGCGATCTGGTTGACGCACAGATTCGAGTGGGCCCCGTAGCTCAGGCCGACCGAGGCGGAGGCCCGGCTGACCTCCTCGATCGCCACGACGTGCTCGAGATAGCCGAGGCCTGCGCCGCCATCCTCTTCCCTGACCGTGATGCCATGCAGGCCGAGCGCCCCCATCTCGGGCCAGAGGTCACGCGGAAACTGGTTCGAGCGGTCGATCTCCTCAGCGCGCGGCGCGATCTTCTCCTGCGCGAAGGCGTGGACGGTGTCGCGGATCGCGTCGGCGGTCTCGCCGAGATCGAAATTGAACGGGCGCGGGGCGTTGGCGAGCATGGTGGCCTCCCGGAAGACGCCGCGCATCGGGCACGGCTTTGCAGCGTTATAGCGCGCTTTGCGGCCCTGTCAGGCTGTTCCAGCGCGATCTCCCGGATGGGCGTGGCCACACCGGCGGGTGATCTGCCATGCCACGTGCAGCCGGCGACCGAGAGGGGGCGGGAGCGCCGACACTCGGTTTACACATCCTATCCCCCTGGATAGGATATGAGCATGAGCCACGCACATGATCCCGATATCGTCAAGCGGCTGCGCCGGGCGCAGGGCCATCTCGACACCGTCGTGAAGATGCTCGCGGGAGGGCGCGAGGTGCCAGAGGTGGTGCAGCAGCTCCAGGCGGTCGAAAAGGCGCTGGAGAAGGTCAAGATGCTGCTGATCTTCGACCATATCGACCATCACCTGTTCGAGACGACAGGCACGCAGACGCCCGAGACGCGGCGCTCGATCGAGAGCCTGAAGGCGCTGACCAAGTATCTTTGATCCAACGGGAGTTCCAGCGATGTCCGAACTGGCCAGCCTGGCGCCGCGTCACGACCATGTCTTCCTCGGCGCAGACCACCAGGAGAACGAGCGGCGCACCTGGATCGTCATTGCGCTGACCATGACGATGATGGTCGGCGAGATCGCCGCCGGCACGCTGTTCGGCTCGATGGCGCTCGTCGCCGATGGCTGGCACATGTCGACCCATGCGGCGGCGCTGCTGATCGCGGCTCTCGCCTATCGCTTCGCGCGGCGCCACGCCCGCGACCCACGCTTCAGCTTCGGCACCGGCAAGCTCGGCGATCTCGCGGCTTTCGCGAGCGCGCTCGTCCTGGCGCTGGTCGCTCTGTTCATCGGTTGGGAATCGGTGATGCGGCTTGTCCAGCCGGTGCCGATCGTCTTCGGGCAGGCGATTGCGGTCGCGGTTCTGGGCCTTGCGGTCAATCTCGCCAGCGCCTGGTTGCTGAAGGGCGAGCACGGACATGACCATGGCCATGCGCATCATCATGACCACCACCATCATGCGCATGGCGGCTCGGACCATAATCACCATCATGATCACCACGCCGGGAGTGGGCGGGATCATAATCTGCAGGCGGCCTATCTGCATGTGCTGGCGGATGCCTTCACCTCCGTGCTTGCCATCGTCGCGCTGCTCGGCGGCAGCCTCTATGGCTGGGTCTGGCTCGACCCGGCGATGGGCATCGTCGGCGCGCTGGTGATCGCGCATTGGTCGTTCGGATTGCTGCGCGCCTCGGGGGCGGTGCTGCTCGACACTGTGCCCGACACGGCTCTCGCCGCCGGGATCGAGGCGCGACTCACCGCCGAGGGCGCAGAGGTCGCAGACCTGCATCTCTGGCAGGTTGGGCCGGGGCATTGCTCGGCGATCGTCTCGGTCGTGGCCACTGATCCGAAGCCGCCCGCAGCCTACAAGGCGCTGCTCGCCGGGTTGCCGATGCTGTCCCATGTCACCGTCGAGGTGAACCCGCGCATCGCCGCGCTGTGATGCATCAGGAGCCCGCCCGGGCTCAGTGGATCATGTCGCGGCGCTTGAGCAGGAGATACACGCTGAGCGCTGCCAGGGCGCACAGGATCACGACATAGACAAAGCCCCATTCGTTCTCGAGGAAGGGCAGGCCCTTGGTGTTGACGCCGAACAGGCCGGTGATCAGCGTCGCCGGCATCAGCGTCGCGGTCAGGATCGAGAGCACATAGAGATGGCTGTTGGTCTGGGCGGTCAGGCGCGAGGCAATCTCGTCCTGCAGCAGGCGGGCGCGCTGCTGCACGATCTGGACGTCGGTCAGCATGGTGTCGACGCGCTGCAGCAGGCGGCTGGCGGCGCTCTTCACGGTCTCCGGCGCAGCCCGTGTCGAGGCATTCTCGGAGAAGCGACGGAAGAGCTGGTGCAGCCCGTTGAGCTGGCGGTGCAGCCTCACCGTCCGCCGGCGGATCAACCCTAACCGGCGCGCCTCGTCGCTGACGCGCTCTTCGATGACATGGTCCTCGATCGAGTCGGTGTCCTCTGTCAGCTGCATCACCGCTTCGGCCACATCCTCGATGACGAACTCGATGATGCGCTCGAACAGCATCACCGGCGAGCTCGCCCGGTAGCCGGCCTCCAAGGCGTCGCGCGTCAGGCGCGTTGCCTGCATGGCCTGTCTCCGACCCGTCAGCAGAAACCGGTCGGCGATGATCCAGTGCAGCATGCCCATCTCGTCGGCGGGGCTGTCGACCTCGCGGATCTGGTCGAAGGTGATGCCCCAGGCGAAGTCACGATTGTGATGGAGGCGCTGGTGATCGTCCTGGGTCAGGAACAGGGTCTGCGCCTCGGCGGGCAGAGCGGTGCAATCGGCGACCCATTGCTTGGCGCGGCCATGCACGAGATCGAGRTGGATCCAGACGAACTCGGCCCCGGGGAGGGCAAGGTCGGGCATCTCGCGGCGAGGAAGGAGATGCGCACGGCCGTCGGAATCAAAATGGTAGACCCAGACGAACCCGGCCCGGGATTGCAGATCATGGAGCATTCCGGCCACGCCCTGGCGGGCGATTTCTCATGAGAGGTTGCGCTGCCCGGGATCAGGGCGCGCGTCTCATGACAGCTTCGTGACAGCGCAGCGGGTGCCGCAAAGTCAATCGCGGGCGAGAGAGCCGGTCACTTGTGGATCACGGTTGGCGGTCGCCTTGCCCGGGACGCGGGCGGGAGGCAGCATCTTGAGCGTCGCGCCTCCGGCAGCCTGCGGCGCCTTGGAGCCGGCCGATGTCGCAGGTGCGCGGTTGCCGGCAACCTTCGGCTCGCCACCCCGCCACTTCCGGGCGCCGATGTCGAAACGGCCCTCGCGCCAGGCTGCGAATTCCCGCTCGGACCCGAAGAACGCGTTGCGGTCGACATCGCCGGTTATGCCGGGCACGCGTCCTGTGGTGGTGAACTGCCAGAATTCCCATTTGCTACGCTCATAGCGATGGCGCAGTGGGGCCGCGGTTGAGCGCAGCCAGTAGGGATGATCGTTGAACTCGCCTTCCAGCACATCCTCGTGGAAGGTGATGTCGGTATAGATGATCGGCTTCTTGCCAGTGTGTTCCTGCAGGCCCTTCAGCATCTCGCTGATCTTGGCCAGCGCCTTCTCGCGCGGGATCTTCTTGCCGCAGCTCTCCGACTCGCCGTTCCATTCGACATCGAGCACAGGCGGCAGGGCATCCGGGTCCTTCGGGATATGCCGCTTGAACCAGCGCACCTGATCCTTGGCCGGGCGGCACCAATAGACGAAATGGTAGGCACCGCGCGCGACGCCGGCCTTCTTCGCCCCCTCCCAGTTCTTGCGGAAACTGGGGTCGAGGTGGTCGCCGCCCTCGGTCGCCTTGATGAAGGCAAAGCGGGTGCCGGCATCCTTGACCTTGGCCCAGTCGATCTCGCCCTGCCAGCGCGAAATGTCGATGCCCTGGATAGCCTGGCGGCGTGCATCGCGGACGCCGTGATGGGGCGAGGCGTCGCCCTTCTTGGGATAGAGCGCGAGGGCAGGGCCGGAGCAGCCGAGTGTAAGGCCGAGAACTGCAAGAAAGCACCGCAGTCCCTTGTAATCGGTCTTCATACGCGCCGGCATCCGCCCCTCCTGCATGCAAACAGTGGTGCGGCAGTCGTGGTTAAGGCGCGGTAAGCGTTCGCTCGGATGCGAGCGGATGATTTCAGGGTTGGTTAACCGGCGCGCCCGCTATCCGCCGATCTGCAGCGAGGACGGCACCGGCTGCAGCGCGCCGGGTATGACCGGGGCGGGCGGAGCCTGGCTGACCGGAGGCTCGAATTCCGGATCATTGACGATGCTGGGGCTGGGTTGCGCCGGAGAGGCGCGCCGCTTGGTCCACTGCCTCCGGCCGATGTCGAACTCGCCGTTGATCCAGCCGATGAACTGCTCTTCGTCGCCGAAGAACGCGTTGCGGTCGACATCGCCCCTGATGCCCGGCACGCGGCCGGTCGTGGTGAATTGCCAGAAGGCCCAGGGGCGGTTCTCGTAGCGTGTCTCGGGCTTCGCTGCCGTCGAGCGGATCCAGTAGGGATATTCGTTGAACTGCCCTTCCAACACGTCCTTATGGAAGGTGATGTCGGTATAGATGATCGGCTTCTTGCCGGTGAGCTGCTCGAGCTCGGTCAGCATCAGCTGGATCTTCTCCAGTGCCAGCGAGCGGTCGATCTTCTGCGGGCAGGTCTTGGAATGGCCATTCCACTCGACATCGAGCACCGGCGGCAAGGCGCCGGGGTCGTTCGGGATATGCTGCTTGAACCAGACTGCCTGCTCATGGGCGGGGCGGCACCAGAAGACGAAGTGGTAGGCTCCGCGCGGCACGCCGGCCCGGCGCGCGCCTTCCCAGTTGCGCAGAAAGGAGGGGTCGATGTGGTCGCCGCCCTCCGTCGCCTTCATGTAGACGAAGCGGGTGCCGGCGCCCTTGACCGCGGCCCAGTCGATCTCGCCTTGCCAGCGCGAGATATCGATGCCCTGGACGGCATAGTTCAGGGCGCTCGCGACGCCGGGATGCGGCCGGGCATCGCCCTTCTGCGGATATCGGCCCTCGAACGCCACGCAGCCGCCAAGGACCGCGAGCGCGGCGACGGCGACGGCGAGAAATGGGGCTGAACGAAGGCGGGACATGCGACGGGCGATCATCTCGCGGAGAATTGCGGAGAAAACTTGACGCCCGGTTTACGTTACCGAAGTTTTTGCTTTCGTCACCCCAGGCCGAGCAGAAGTGTGGCGATCCCCAGAAAGGCGAAGAAGCCGACCACGTCGGTGACCGTCGTGACGAAGGTTCCGGACGCAATCGCCGGATCGATGTCGAGTTTGTCGAGTGCCAGTGGAATGAGGACGCCGGCAATGGCGGCCGAGATCAGGGTGACGACCATCGCGATCGCGATGACGGCGCCGAGGCCCGCGCTCCCGAACCAGGCGGCGGCGATGGCGCCGGTGATCACGGCAAAGCCGAAGCCATTCACGAGGCCGACGACGAGCTCGCGGGTGAAGAAGCGCCGCAGGTTCCAGGCGCCAAGCTCCTGCGTGGCCAGGGCGCGGACAGCGACCGTCATGGTTTGAGTGGCGGCGTTGCCGCCCTGGCTCGCTACGATCGGCGCCAGGATCGCCAGCGCCACGACTTTTGCGAGCTGATTCTCAAACAGGCTCATCACCGCGGCGGCAAGAAAGGAGGTCATCAGGTTGACGAAGAGCCAGCTGAAGCGGCTCCAGATGATCTTTCGGACCGGGTCGGAGAGCTCTTCGTCGGGATTGACGCCGCCGAGCTGTTTCACATCCTCGTCCGCGGCTTCCTCGATGACGTCGACGATATCGTCGATGGTCAGCACGCCGACGAGACGACCGGTCGCATCGATCACCGGTGCGGCAACCAGATTATAGCGCTGGAACAGCCGCGCCACGTCCTCGAGTTCGTCGGTMGCCTCGACGACCCGTCGGTCTTCCTCCAGCAGCTGCGAAATCACCACGGGGCGCCGATTTCGCAGCAGCCGGTCCAGCCGCACCGTGCCGACGAAATGATGGGCCGGGTCGGCCACGAATATTTCGAAGAATCGGTCGGGCAGGTCTGCGGTGTCGCGCAGGAAGTCGATGGTCTGGCCGACGGTCCAGAAGGGCGGCACGGCGATGACCTCGCTCTGCATGCGCCGGCCGGCCGTGTCCTCGGGATAATCCAGGCCCTGCTGCAGGGCGATGCGCTCGGAGGGCGTGAGCTTGTCGAGGACCTCCTGCTTGTCCGCCTCGTTAAGGTCCTCGAGAATGTAGACCGCGTCGTCAGTGTCGAGTTCGCGTACGCCTTCCGCGACGGTCTCGGCCGAGAGCTCTTCGAGAATTTCCTCGCGAACGGTGTCGTCGACTTCGGTCAGCGCCGTGAAGTCGAAATAGGAGCCGAGCAGCGAGATCAGGCGCGGGCGTTCGTCGGCGTCGAGGGCTTCCAGCAATGCGCCGAGATCGGCCTCGTGCATGTCGGCAACGATGCCGCGCAACGTCGTGACGTCCGAGAGCAGGACGGCCTGCGAGACCTGTTCGACCAGCGCGGGATCAATCGCGCCATCCTCGTCGCGAATCCTGCGGGTGGCGGATTCGTCGGGAGCGTTTTCGGCTTCGACCATCGGTCCGACTCCACGATTTGAGGAAAGGGCTTGGATTCGAGGGAAGGGCCTCTTGTGTCAGCCGTGGACTGTGCTGGCAACGCGCCGCGGCRACCTCACGTTTCATGGCCGGCAGGGCCGAAAACCAAAACGGCGACCCGCGAGGGTCGCCGTTTCAAGGCATCAGCCTGAATTTGGTGCGGTCAAGAGGACTCGAACCTCCACGGGTCTCCCCGCTACCACCTCAAGGTAGTGCGTCTACCAATTCCGCCATGACCGCAGCGGCTAAGAGAAAACCGCGGTGAGGCGGTGAACTCCGGAGCGGCGCGGGTCTAACAAATCGAATCCGCCGCGACAAGCTCGTTGTGTGGAAAACTTTGAAATCCTTTTCAGGCGGCCTCGGCAATGGTCTGCGCGCTGAAGACCGTGGGGCGCTTCAGGAGCTCGGTGATCTCGACAGAGATGCGCGAACCGCTGACCACGACGTTGCCGCGGGCGAACGGGTGATTGTTGGCGAGAATCTGGACTTCGTCGTTCTCGGTGGCGTTGAGCTCGATGATCGCACCGCGGCCCATGCGCAGCAATTTGTAGATCGGCATCTGAGTCGAGCCCAGAACCACGGTGAGCTCCACCGAAACGAGATCGAGATCGGCCTTCAAGTCCTGCCTCCGAAACCCTACTTGCGAATTCAACCAACGAAACTTGCCTGCCGGCCGGCTTCGGCGCATGAGCCTGCCGGCGACAGGCGGTAGCCGGTTAGCGATCGTTGAACAAACAGAGTTAATGCACCGTGAAGACACGTGAGACGCTTGCGGTTTCATTCCTGCCGCAGCCGGGCTCCGAGCCCGTCGAATGGGTCCATGCCGGGGGGCTTGTCGGCTATGACGAAGCTGTCGCCGAGATGGACGCGCGCGCGGCGCTGATCGCGGACGGCAAGGCCCGCGAGCGCGTCTGGCTAATCGAGCATCCGCCGCTCTATACCGCCGGCACCTCGGCCCGCGAGGCCGATCTGATCGAGCCCGAACGCTTTCCGGTGCATCAGAGCGGCAGGGGCGGGCAGTTCACTTATCACGGTCCCGGCCAGCGGGTGGCCTATGTCATGCTCGACCTGAAGCGTCGCGATCCCGACCTCCGGCGATTCGTTGCCGCCCTCGAAGCCTGGCTGWTCGGCACGCTTGAGCGCTTCAATGTCCGCGGCGAGCGGCGCGAGGACCGTGTCGGCGTCTGGGTGCGCCGGCCCGAGAAAGGAGCGGATAGCGAGGACAAGATCGCCGCCATCGGCATCCGCGTCCGGCGCTGGGTTTCGTTCCACGGCATCTCGCTGAATGTCGAGCCGGAGCTGTCGCATTTCGGGGGAATCGTGCCCTGCGGCGTCAGTGACCAGGGCGTGACCTCGCTGGTCGATCTCGGGGTGCCGGTGACGCTTCCGGAGGTCGATTCGATGCTGCGTGCCGAGTTCGAGAGGATCTTCGGGGCAACCGTTCTCGCCTGAGCCTCGACTAAGGCTCTTCATCCTTCGTTCACCATCCGTTGACCAAAGCCGGCCAACCTCCCGCGGTGGGATGAATCGGAAACGGGGACGAAGATGATCCGGACAGTGATGTTCGCGGCCGCCTGCGCGGTCGTGCTGGGTGCCTGCACCACCAACGACAAGATCATCGCCGGCGCGGCTGCGGGCGCCGGCACGGGGGCCCTTATCGGCGGGCCGATCGGAGCGGTTGCGGGGGGCGCGATCGGCGCCGTGGCTGCCCCTGCGGTGGCGCGCTGAGAGCGGGCGGATTTGCGCTCGCGCCCCTGCGCATCCGCGCCGGTTGGCGTTTTTCGCGTGGCGCGCCATAAACCGGCGAGGACTTCTTCGCTTAAGGGAGCGTGCCGTGGCGGTCATCGAGAGCAAGGTCGATCTCAACTCGGCCGAGACGCGCGCCAACGCCGAGGCCTGGGACGGCCTGCGTGCCGAGCTGGCCCGGCACCGCGCGGCCGCTGCGCTCGGCGGCAATGCCAAGTCGCGGGAGCGCCATACCGCTCGTGGAAAACTGCTGCCGCGGGAGCGGGTGCTGCGCCTGCTCGATCCGGGCTCGCCCTTCCTCGAGATCGGGGCGCTGGCCGCCTTCGAGATGTATGACAAGGAGATCCACGGCGCAGGCATGATCGCCGGGATCGGTCGCGTTGCCGGCCGCGAGGTGATGGTCGTCTGCAACGACGCCACCATCAAGGGTGGCACCTATTACCCGATGACGGTGAAGAAGCATCTGCGCGCGCAGGAGATCGCACGCGAGAACCGGCTGCCCTGCGTCTACCTCGTCGATTCCGGCGGTGCCAACCTGCCGCACCAGACCGATGTCTTCCCCGATCGCGAGCATTTCGGCCGGATCTTCTACAATCAGGCGACGCTCTCGGCGGAGGGGATTCCGCAGATCGCCGTCGTCATGGGCTCCTGCACGGCCGGCGGAGCCTATGTGCCGGCGATGTCGGACGAGACGGTGATCGTGCGCCGGCAGGGCACGATCTTCCTGGGCGGTCCGCCGCTGGTGAAGGCGGCGACCGGCGAGGTCGTCTCGGCCGAGGACCTGGGCGGCGCCGATGTCCATGCGAGGCTGTCCGGCGTCGCCGACCATTATGCCGGCGACGACACCCATGCGCTCGCGATTGCGCGCCGCATCGCTGCCAACCTGAACAGCGTCAAGCGTCCCGATATCGACATTGCCGAGCCGGAGGAGCCACTCTACGACCCCGCCGAGCTCGAGGCCGTGGTACCGACCGACCTGAAGAAGCAATACGACATCCGCGAGGTTATCGCCCGGCTCGTCGACGGCTCCGAATTTGACGAATTCAAGCGACTCTACGGCACGACGCTGGTCACCGGTTTTGCCCGCATCCACGGCATGCCGGTCGGCATCATCGCCAATAATGGCATCCTGTTCTCGGAGAGCGCGCTGAAGGGCGCGCATTTCATCGAGCTCTGCTGCCAGCGTCGCATTCCGCTGCTCTTCCTGCAGAACATCACCGGCTTCATGGTCGGCCGCGATGTCGAGACGCGCGGCATTGCCAAGGACGGCGCCAAGCTGGTCACGGCAGTCGCCTCGGCCCGCGTGCCGAAGATCACCGTGCTGGTTGGCGGCTCCTTTGGGGCCGGCAATTACGGCATGTGCGGGCGCGCCTATTCACCGCGTTTCCTGTTCACCTGGCCCAACTCCCGTATCTCGGTGATGGGCGGCGAGCAGGCGGCGAGTGTGCTCGCGACCGTCCGCCGCGACAATATCGAGGCTGAGGGCAAGTCCTGGTCGGCCGAGGAGGAAGAGGCCTTCAAGGCCCCGATCCGCGCGAAATACGAGGATGAGGGCTCGCCCTATCACGCCACCGCGCGGCTCTGGGACGATGGCATCATCCTTCCCTCCGAGACGCGCCGCGTGCTGGCGCTGGCCTTCTCCGCCTGTCTCAATGCCGAAGTGCCGGAGACCCGCTTCGGCGTCTTCCGGATGTGAGGCGGGAGCGCTGGCCGCCAGGGGCTCAGCCCAGCACAAATGCCTCGTGCACGGCGCTCTGGACGCCGCCGCCCATGATCGGGCCGCCGCCGGCGACATGGATGGCGTCTCCGACCAGTGCAGCGCCGAGCCCGTGGCGGGGCGTCAGCATTGGAGCGTATTGCTCCCAGGCATCGCCAACGGGGTCATAGGCCTCCATCTGGCCGAAGACGCGGTTGGTGCCTTCGCCGCCCATGACGAAGACCATTCCGCGGTAGAGCACCGCGCCGTGGCCGGAGCGCGCTGTTGGCAGCGGATTGCGCGGCGTCCATTTGTCGGTCGCCGGGTCATAGGCGTGGTGCAGGTTCGAATTGGTGTGGAAGGAGTCGACGCGGCCGCCGATGACATGGATCAGGGGGCCGATGGCGAGCGTGCCGGTGTGGTCGCGGGCGGTCGGCAACGGCGCGCGGTTCTCCCAGTTGTCGGCCTTGGGATCGTAGGTCAGGTGCCAGTCGATCGACTTCTTGGTGTCGGTCGTCTCGCCGATGGCGCCGCCAATGACATGCAACTGACCGCCCAGGCCAACAATCGCCGCCGAGCCGACGGGGCGCGGCAGGGACCTGATCTCGGCCCATCTGTCGCTCGCCGGATCATAGACGAAGCAGCGCGGATGCGGCTTGCGATTCTGCTCCAGGAAGCCGCCGATCGCGTAGAGCTTTCCGTCCTGGAAGGCGACGCCGACATGGTTGGCGCCTAGCGGCAACGGAGCGGCATCGCTCCAGCGGTCGGAGGCTGCCTCGTAGATATGGTGATAGGGGCGGTCGACGCGCTGCTCGGCATACCCCCCGACGATGTGCATCTTGCCCTCATGCGCCGTCGCCCAGGCCATTTCCGAGCGCGGCATCGGCAGCGGCGCCTTCGCCTGCCAGCGGCCGGGGTTGGCGGCCTTCGGGGCAGGGGAATCGAAGACGTTCTGCGTCTTTGCAAGTTCCGGCCGGTCGATGCGGCCGGGCTGGTTCAGCCGCTCATAGGCGCCGCCATGGTGCTCGTGGCCCGGCTGCTGGGCCAGTGCGGGGGCAGTTGCAAGCGTTGCCGCTCCGGTGGCGATGAAACGGCGGCGGCTCAGGCTGGTCATCATGCATCCTCCCTCGCTACAAGACTATGTCAGCCGCGGGCCTTGGCAAGCGAAAGGGCGGGGACGGGCTTGCGCCAAACCCTGTTCCGCATACTGCATACGCTGTTATGGTCCGGCCGCCTGAAACGGTTGAAATCACGGGAAACGCGAGGATACGCATGTCTGGGCACAACAAGGTCGCCATCATCACCGGTGCGGGTTCGGGCGTCGGCCGCGCCGTCGCGATCGCCTTCCTCAAGGACGGGTATCGCACGGTCCTCGCCGGGCGTCGGGTGGACGCGCTGGAGGAGACGATCGAGCTCTCGGGCGCCCCGGCCGCGCAGGCGCTCGCCGTCTCGACCGATGTGACCGACCAGGCTTCCGTGAAGAACCTCTTTGCCAGGACGAAGGAGACTTTTGGCCGCCTCGACGTGCTGTTCAACAATGCCGGCGTCAATGCACCGGGCGGAATCCTGCTCGAGGATCTCTCTCTGGAGCAGTGGCAGGCGGTGGTCGACACCAACCTGACCGGGCCGTTCCTCTGCACGCAGGAGGCCTTCAAGCTGATGAAGGACCAGAGCCCGCGCGGSGGTCRCATCATCAACAACGGCTCGATCTCGGCGCAGGTGCCGCGCCCGAACTCGGCCGCCTATACCGCRACCAAGCACGCGATCAGCGGCCTGACCAAGACCGCATCGCTCGACGGCCGCAAATACGACATCGCGGTCGGCCAGGTCGATATCGGCAATGCACTGACCGAGATGGCSCAGAAGATGACGACCGGCGTGCCGCAGGCCGACGGCTCGATCGAGGTTGAGGCGGTGATGGATGTGGCGCATGTCGCCTCCACGGTTCTGCACATGGCGAGCCTGCCGATCGAGGCCAATGTGCTGTTCGTCACCGTGATGGCGAGCAAGGCGCCGCTGGTCGGGCGCGCCTGAGGCGGGGGAGCGCCACTCTGGGGTCCTGGCCGGCCTTGCCCCGCTTCGCGGCGTCGGGCTATGGGACGAGCAGACTAGTTGTGAGCTCTCAATAGGTTGTCCATCCGGCAATGATGCCCTAGCGGCTTAATCGAAAAATCTTCTGCACCTGCCCTAACGGTCCCCACCGTGGTTGGAATATCGGGTGGCGTTGCCTATGCTGCTGAAGGAGACCCATTTTCATGAGCTACGTTCAGCGCGTCTTGCAGCCCAATGAACAGGTCCGGCACATCTCGTCCATTCATTGGATAGTGTACTGGCCCGGTATTGCGGTTGCACTCCTAGCGGCGGTCGCTTTCTGGCTCAGCGCTACGCAGTTCATGCCAGGATTCTGGCGGTATACGGGATACGCCCTCGCACTCGTTGCGGCGGTCCTCTTGATTCAGCAATGGTTCCACTCGTGGGTCACCGAGATCGCAGTCACCAACCGACGGGTCATCTACAAGAAAGGCCTCATCCAGCGGGAGACCACCGAGATGAACATGGACAAGGTCGAAAGCGTCCAGATCGATCAATCAATCTTGGGGCGCATGCTCGACTATGGCAACGTGACGATCCATGGCACCGGCGAAGGCTTCAAGACGCTCCGCACCATCGCCAACCCAATCGAGCTTCGAAACAGCATCACGGGAAACGACGCACAGGGCTAACCAGTGACGAATATGGGAAGCGTCGAACCGAGTTTGCTCAGGCAGCCGGCGTTTCCGAAAGCGGCGGGATCTATCGACGGATGAGGACGCGGCCATGCCGCCATGGAGGATCAGGGCAAGGTCTATCAGACGCGCGATGTGGAGCTTTTCGCGAGAGCCATTGAAGACCTCGCCGGCATCATTACCGGACAAGGACCCCTCCAGACGAGTTAGCCAAGGCTCCGCTCTTGACCGGATAATAGCAGCGAACACGCGGGCGCCATCGACCGATCTTCCGTCTTAATTACGGATCGAATTATCACTCGATGGCGCGACGGCACGCTTGTGAATCGCCTCGGTCCCCAATCGCGCCAGCCTTCTGATACGTTGCTATATATCGCAAAAATGGCGCTAATTGCGTTATTTCGCAATTTTTCCATTGACTCCTAGCTATCATGCGCTGTATCGCAAAAATCGAAGGAATTTGCGAAATGTCGCAACGTAGCCACGAGGCTCGTCGCCGGTTAGGTGACCAGATTGAACGGTATCGCGAGCAACGTGGGTGGACCCTGCGCGAACTTTCGAAACGCGTCGGGCGCGACCCTGCTCGCCTGAGTGAAATCGAGAGCGGCAGGGCTAATCCATCCATCGACAACCTCGTCGACCTTGGAGAAGCCCTGGGTCTGGAAATCGTTCTCGTACCCCGTGAACGCTTAGCTGAGGCGCTCGGCTTGGCAGGGAACCCGGCGTCCGCATTACCGTCTGTCCCCCCCACGCCGTCGAGCCTATTAGACGAGCTTTTGATCGAGGGTGATGACGATCCCGAGGACGATGTTGGCCATGCCCCCCGTTGACACGCTGGAAGTCTATCTGCGCCCCGACGCACGGCGAGAGCTAAAAATTGGCATAATCGTTCGAGATCGGAGCCAGCGCATAACATCGTTCTTCCCCGACGATGCATATCTCGCCATGGGGCCGGTCCGCCCGCTCGTATCGTTGTCATGGACGGGGCAATCCGAGGAAGCCACGATGCAGCGGCTGACCAGGAGAGCGGACAAGCTCGGCACGAATGGCTACCTGCCACCCTTCTTCGACAATCTCCTGCCCGAAGGAGCGTTGCGTGAGCTAGTAGAGAAGGAACTCGGGCATGGCCGCACTGATCACTTCGACGTCCTTGCCCGCCTGGGAATGGACCTGCCCGGCGCTCTCACCGTGCACCGCGCCACCAAAGGCAGTTTCGTAGACGACGAATCTCCTGCAACAGACTCCCCTTGGCCTAGGGGCCCGTCCCTTCGTTTTTCGCTTGCCGGCGTTCAACTGAAATTCTCGATGAAAGCTCGAAACGACCGCCTGACGCTCCCGATGTTGGGTGAGGAGGTTGGGGACGTTATCCTCAAAGTACCACATAAGAAGTACCGCGACCTGCCGGAGATGGAGCATGCCGCGATGACAATGGTCGCCGCCACGGGGCGGCGCGTGGCTCTGACTCGCCTCGTCCCCTCCTCCGCGGTGGAAGGCCTTCCAGAGGAATACCTGGAACACGGGTCGACCTGTCTTGCAGTGACCCGCTTCGACAGAGGGCTCAACGGCCTCCGCGTTCAGATGGAGGACTTTGCCCAGATTACCGGGGCTCTCGGAGATCAGAAATATACGCGGGCAAACGAAGAAACAGTCCTCAACATCGTCCGTCGGTTCGCGACCGACAGTCGAGGGGAGCTCGTGGAAGCCATCGGCCGTTCCGTATGTAACATGCTGATCGGGAACGGCGACGCGCACCTTAAAAATTGGTCGTTCCTCTACCCCGAGGGCGGTGAAATCGCGCTCAGCCCCACCTACGACGTCGTGCCCACCGTCGTCTTTGGCGACGCCGAACTCGCCTTGCCGTTCATGAGAACGAGTAACCCCGATTCGCTCACGCTCCGCCGTTTCGAACGCGCGGCGGACCTTCTTGAAGTCCCGTCGGGCGTGGTCATYCACGAAGTCAAAAGAACCGTAGAAAGCGCGTTCGCGACCTGGCCGGCGATCTTGAGGGAGATGATGCCTTCTGGTGCCGCCGAAGCGATCGTCAACAGAATCAACCGGCTTCCCTTCGTGAAAGAGCTTTTGCCGGACATGGATTTCTCCGTCGCCCCGACCGAGGACGCTACCGTGGGGGCGGGATCATAGGTTGGCTATCGGTCCCGTTCGCACCGGTTCAGCAGGCCTCATGCAGGTGCACCTCCACGCGGCGGATGGGGCTGCTTCGCGGCGGACTGCAGAGTGCGTGAAATATGGACAGGTCCCAGGGTCCATTCCAGCGTCGGTGCACCTTCGCCCCACGGACTGCTTCTTCGAGAAGGCGACGATGACGCCGTAGAAGAAGATCAGCAAGCCCGCAGCGAAGATGTAGGAGCCGATCGACGACCAGAAATGCCAGCCGGCGAAGGCATCCAGATAGTCCACGTCAAGGCCAAGGAAATGCTGCGGGAAGAACAGCAGGTTGGCGCCGAAAAAAATGCGACCCAGAAGTGCCGCCTGCGGAGCGACCAGTCCTCGACCGTGGCCCGACGCGCGATGAGCGACCACCGCTGATCCATGCGGAAAATGGAGGACACCACCCCGCCGACCACCCGCTGGAGCAACGGGCGCAATCACCTTGGCTCCCAATTAGCGACATCGACGCTTAGGCTTTCAATGGCTGAACCAATTGTAGAGACACAAAGCGACGTAAGCGATGAGCATAAGCCACGCGATGACGACTATAAACAATACTGAGGCAAATGAGCCCCCTCGAACGCGAGGTGAATATTCATTGAAGCGCTTCTGACCCCCGTTCGCCGTTGTGGTCTCAACAGCCTCAAACGGGCGGTCATGCCGGTCGATTGCTGTCATTGGGGCTCTCCGTTCCGCTCCGGGCAAACCCGTCAGGCTGCTCGCACGGGTTTCATGCAGCAGCAATGTCGCCGTGCACGTTATCGAAAAAAGGCGAGCAAAATGATTATCGGCAGGGGAATTCCCAACATCCAAAGAAGTATGCCGCGACCCATGGCCTGTCCTCCTGTTTGTCCAGCTTGAACCAACGACAAGCAGGAGTGTTCCCGGGCTCGTCGGTCCCGCCTGGAACTATTTGGCTCCGCCGTCTGTTCATCCCACGTCACATATGTGGCGGTGCATCGGGAGAGTCTCATGAACGGCGTCATCTACATCGTTGGCCTCATCGTGGTCGTGTTGGCCATTCTTTCATTCCTTGGTCTTCGGTAGGAGGCTGCATCATGTCCGTGAGCACACCCAACGTGGTCGTCGTTCCCCCTCCCGCCCTAAGGGGTGCCTCCACCGGCTCCTATCTTGAATGGAGCGCCATCTTTGGCGGTGCGGTGCTCTCCGCGGCCATCACTACGGTCATGGCAGCTTTTGGCTCTGCTATTGGCCTGTCCCTGGTGTCCGCGGACACCGCGCGCTCTTCGGGCCTGACAGCCTTGACCATCGCCGCAGGCCTGTGGGCCATCTGGATCACAGTCTCGGCCTGCAGCGCGGGCGGATATCTTGCCGGGCGTATGCGTCGGCCGGTTACCGACGCCAGCGACCACGAGCGCCATGTTCGCGAYGGTGCTCATGGCTTGGTCGTTTGGGCTGCCGGGGCGTTGATCGTAGCGATGGTCGCCAGTTCGTCGCTGCTGGGTGCTGCCAAAACAACTGCGACCGGTGTGGCTGCCGCAACTGGCGGAGCCGCCGCTCTTATCAGTCAGCAGGCGGACCCGCTGGGTTCGACCTTGGACTCTGTCATGAGGTCAAACGGCACCACGCCGCCGACTGCCAGTGAACGCGAGGAGGCGTCCCGGATCTTCATGACCGGAATCAGATCGGGAAAGCTCGATCAAGTTGACCGCGACTACATTGCGACGCGCGTCGCTGCACGGATGAACATCCCTCAGCCCGAGGCTCAGAAGAAGGTCGATGACGCCTTCGCAAAACTGGAGCAGGCGAAGGAGACCGCAAAGCAAGCCGCGGAGCGCGCTCGGAAGGCTGCAGTGATTACCGCATTTATGACCGCAGCAGTGCTTTTGTTGGGGGCGGCGGCAGCTTGGATGGCAGCCCAACTTGGCGGCAAGCACCGCGACGAGGAAATGGATCTCGGATCGCTGTTCGGGCGGCGATGAAGGAAATCGGAGGGGCTCGCACGGGCCCCTCCACACCTGCCGATACGCAAAGAAGCAAAGACGACATCTTTCAGCCGCGCTGCTCCGTTGCGAACTGGAACTTTGCCGAGGGCGGGGCCGTTAAGCCGGCATGGCCCAATACTTTTTCGACATCGAGATCAATACGGAGCTGGTCGTCGACGGCGAAGGCATCGACCTCGAGGACCACGCCGCCGCCCGCCTTTCGGCCCTTTCAAGCCTCGGCGACATCATCTCAGAGCGTGTCCAGTCCAGCGACGATCTCAGCATCGACGTGAGAATACGCTACGCCGATGGCACTCCGATCTTTGCGGCGACGCTCATTTTGAACAGCCGGTGGCTCACTCCAGCGCCCCCGATCCCGATCCGGAACCCTGTCCCCGGCAAATCTGAAGAGTGAAGCAATTCGGAGGCACGGGCCCGACACAAATAAGGCCCGCGCACCATTCGGAGCAGCGGGCCAGGTCATGTCCTGGTTTAACMCCCCAGCACGCTAGGTTCCCGCGCCGGCCGGGTCCGGTCACTTTGCGAAGCGGCCCTCGTACTTGAACTGCGGCGCCGCCTTGAGCTGTTCCTTGGTCGCGTTGATCCGCGCATTCCATTTCTTGTCGGTCTGATTCCAGGTGACGGCGAGCGCACTCGGGCTGACGGCAACATAGTGAATGCCCAGACCGAGAAAACCGCCGACGGATAGAATGTAGGACGCCAACGAATTGCCGGCGATGACCACATCCTCGATCTCGCCGACAGTCTCATCGCCGGCATTCTTGACGTCGAGACCCTTCAGGCTGCTGACGAGAGCGGACGCCTCGTCAACCGACACGAAGACGGGCGGCTGGGCGGGGGCTGGGACGGGTGCTGTCTGTGCTAACGCCGCACTGGAAAGCAGGGTCGCTGCAAGAGCAAAAATGATGGTGCGCATGTTCGGATGACCTCCCTTATAGGGCCGCAGGCAGGAACCGCTGCGGCAGGATGGAAAGGTAATTCCGAGCATTCTGATCTGTTCCTCATGCGCATTCGCGGAGCTCCGTGTTCGAACGATTCCCGCGCGGAACAAGGACGATACTCTGGGGTTTTGAAAGCGGCCGGGGAGGACACTCATGATGGAGGACGTCCATGACCTAATTCTCACCACGTTGTTTGCTGCTGCACTTGCGAGCGGCCGTGCTGGCACAGACTACCACAACTACGACGATCACCACGGAACAATCAGGCAAGATCAAATCCTACTTCATGAAAGAGAAGCCCAAATCCGTGAAGTTTCAGGAAACTGTGGCGGTCGGCGCCACGCTTCCGGCAACGGTCGAACTGTACACATTCCCTTCGGATGTTGGTGTGACGCAGTATCGTTATACGATGGTCAATGACCGCGCCGTGCTGGTCGAGCCCAGCTCGCGCAAGATTATCCAGATCATCGAGTAAGCGCCCACCGCGGCCCTGGCGATGTTGCGTTGGGGCGGCGCTGGCTAGCCGCTCGCCACGGCGAATGCACTCCGAGAACCCTGATCCCGTTCCAGATGATCATGACGGCCATTTAAGACTTCTGCGCGGGACCGCGGTCACGTGGATCTCAAGAGTGGCCGCGGCCCACGATCACCTCGCGGCCGTAACCCCCAAAACCAATCCGGTGGCCGCGGCCCAGGCCATCACACGAAGCGGACGCGCCCAAATCTCGTCCTCAAGCCTTTCCTGAAATTCCCCCACTCGCTCAAATGCAGCCGCTGCCTCCGATCGGTATCGACGCCGATCGTCTTCTGAAAGGGCCTCAGCGCGCTGTGACATCTCCATGAAGCCGGTGGAGGAAGGCGCGGTGGCGATGAATCATTCCCCGGCGCTGGATCCTGTCCAACTCCGGTAGTCGAGCCGACGTTCCGCTATTGGGCGCTCCTTCTTGGCCCTCCGGTTCCGCACGCCGGCGGGATTGGGAAAGGAACCAAAGCGGTGCGGCGCCGTTTTCTTGGGCACTGCGGCACCGCCGCTTCCCATGGGAGAGCCACCATGAAAAAGCTCATCATAGTTTCCCTGATCGCCACCACGACCTCCTTTGGGGCCATGGCGCAAACCTCGGCCACATCCCCCGCACCGGCTCCCGCTCCGGCCGACGCGAACGCCCCGCTGCCGGGCGCCAACAGCTTCACTGAAGGCCAGGCCAAGAGCCGTCTCGAAGCCAACGGCTACACAAACGTCACCGGCCTGAAAAAGGACGACAACGGCGTCTGGAAGGGCACGGCGACGAACGCCGGCACTCAAGTGAATGTTTCGGTCGATTATCGCGGCAACATCACTCGCAACTGATCGATACCTCTCGCACCCCGACTTCTGGAGGCAACCATGACCCGTACGATCACTCGTTCATACGACACCTACGATCAGGCCGCTGCGGCGGTCGAGAAGCTCGAACAGGCCGGCATCACGTCGTCGGAGATCAGTGTCATCGGCCGCGATGAGCGCGCCAAGGACAGCAACGCCGCCGAGGGGGCTGGCATCGGCGCAGGCATCGGGGGGGCGGCCGGCCTTCTCGCCGGCGTGGGCCTTCTAGCAATCCCGGGCATTGGCCCTGTCGTCGCCGCTGGCTGGCTGGCGTCGACCGCGGCGGGCGCTGTCGCGGGAGCAGCGGCGGGTGGCCTCGTCGGATCGTTCACCAGTGCAGGTGTCGATGAGGACGAGGCCCATTATTATGCGGAGACGGTTCGTCGCGGCGGCACGGTCGTTTCCGCCCAGTACCGTCGCGAAGGCTGGACCCGCTTCGACGAAACAGCGGATTCGTATGTGCGCGGCCAGGCCGGCATCTGACGCCACGCGCCGCTGCCGTGGGGCTCGCCCCGCGGCAGCGGCGCGTTGGTGATGCAAGGCCGTCCCAAGATGGTCGCCATTGGCGTCGCGGTGGACGAACACCATTTGGGAATAAAGAGAGGTGTTCCATGGCAAGTGGTTGGGCTCCCGACGGAGCCGTTCAGGACCAGATCGACGACTCGATAACCGATGCCGTCCGGCTTGCGCGGTCACGGCTTCCGACCGGACCTGGCGAGATTTATTGCCAGGTGTGCGGAGAGGAAATCGCGGAGGCGCGGCGTCGCGCGATGCCTGGCGCCCGTACCTGCGTGGATTGCCAGTCAGGCCTCGACCGTCCCAGAGCGATGTCCGGCATCAACCGCCGGGGCAGCAAGGACAGCCAATTGAAATGACCGCATGCGGTTGCTCCGATCGCGATTAGGCTGTCATCTTCACCTGTGAGCGCCGCCGCCTCCTGCTGCCCCCGGAACACTCCGCCCCGGTCTCTCCCCGCACGATCTGACGCCGCACAAATGCATCAACTACCGCCAGACGGGCTCCGGTGGCCTATTGCCTGGGAATTCGAGAAGGAGGGGCAGGATCTGTCCATGCGCGTGGCGGGCTTGTGTTCAGCGATGCCGACCTCATTCTGGATCCTCGAGCAGGCTTGTGCGGATTCCGATTTTGACCGGCCACCATTCCGATAATTGATCGGCCGGGATTCCGATCATTATCCGGTCACCGTTCCGATAATTGACCGGCCACCAGCCGGGGTATGCGCGCTCTGGGTCAGCACTCGGGCATCAGGCTTTCCGTTTCATCCGAGACGGAGCCGGTGATGCCGATGAAGAGGAAGCTGACGATGAGGGAACTGCGGCAGATGCTGCGGCTTGCACATGGCGGGGTGAGCGCCCGCGAGATTAGTCGGGCTCTGGGCATTGCCCGCAGCACCGTTCAGGAGAATCTCCGGCGCGCGGCGCAAGCTGGATYGACCTGGCCGCTCCCCGGCGAACTGACGGACGAGGCCCTCGCCGGCAGGCTGTTCGCGCGGTCCGGCGCGAAGAGCGGTCAGCGCCGGCGGGCTGAGCCGAACTGGGGCGATCTGGTCGTCGAGCTGAAGCGGCCGGGCGTGACGATGTCGCTCCTGTGGGAAGAGTACCGCGCGATCCACCCGCAGGGTTATGGCTATAGCCGGTTCTGCGACCTGTTCCGGGGTTTCCAGCGACGGCTGTCGCCGACGATGCGCCAGGAGCACGTCGCCGGCGACAAGGTGTTCGTCGATTATTCCGGCAAGAAGATCGGCATCGTCGATGCGCAGACCGGCGTCATCCGGGAGGCCGAGATTTTCGTCGGCGTCCTCGGCGCCTCGACCTTCACCTTTGCCGAGGCGAGCTGGAGCCAGAGCCTGCCGGACTGGATCGGCTCGCATGTCCGGATGTTCGGGTTTTTCGGCGGCGTCCCGCGGCTGGTCGTGCCGGATAATCTGAAGGCCGGGGTCAACAAGGCTTCGTTCTACGATCCGCAGATCAACCGCAGCTACGGCATGATGGCCTCACATTACGGCGTCGGCGTGCTGCCGGCGCGGCCACGGCGTCCGAAGGATAAGGCGAAGGTCGAGAACGGGGTTCGTTTCGCGCAGAGCGCCATCCTGGGGCGCTTGCGCAACCAGACCTTCTTCTCGCTGGCCGAGGCCAACGCCGCGATCCGCGATGCCGTTGACCGGATCAACGATCACGTCATCCGCCGTCTTGGCGTGACCCGCCGCCACCTGCTCGAGACGGTCGAACGGCCGGCCCTGGCGACGCTGCCCGAGGATTACGAGTTCGCGGAATGGCGCCTGGCCCGCGCCGGCGTCGATTACCATGTCGAGTACGAGGGTTATTTCTACTCAGTCYCTCATGGTCTGATCCGCGAGCAGGTCGATCTCAGGGCCACCAGCCGCACGATCGAGGTCTTTCATCACGGCCAGCGCGTCGCCGCGCACCAGCGCCGCTATGGCGGCCGCCGGCACGGCACCAACCCCGATCACATGCCAAGCTCTCACCGGCGCTACGCCGACTGGAGCCCGGAACGGCTCCGGCGCTGGGCTGCGACCGTGGGCCCGAGCACGGAAGGCCTGGTCATCGCCATCCTGGCCAACCGCCCGCATCCCGAGCACGGCTTCAGGACCTGTCTCGGCGTGCTGCGGCTGTTCCGCGATCTCACATCGGCCCAGGCCGAAGCCGTCGCCGCCCGTGCCCTCGCGATCGGCGCTTTCGCCTAYCGCGCGATCGCCGCGATCGCCGCCAGGCAAGCGGCCGCGCCGGCAAAGCCGGTCACCGAACCCGCCGCCATTGTCGAGCACGCCAATCTGCGCGGCCCCGGCTACTTCCACTGACACCAGGAGACATCATGTTGATCCATCCCACACAGACCTTGCTCGCCGAGCTCGGCCTGCACGGCATGGCCAAAGGCTTCCAGGAGCTCCAGGCCCATCCCGAAAGCCGCGCGCTCGACCATGCCGACTGGCTCGCCCTCCTGCTCGAACGCGAGAGCACGATGCGCCGTCAGAAGCGCTTCGAGAACCGCGCTCGCGCCGCCGCGCTGCGCCACAATGCCAGCATCGAGGACGTCGACTTCAGGGCGTCGCGCGGCCTCGACCGCGGCCTCTTCCTCAAGCTCGCCGCAGGGGACTGGATCCGCGAGCGCCGCTCGCTGCTGCTCACCGGCCCGGCCGGCGTCGGCAAGAGCTGGCTTGCCTGCGCGCTCGGTCAGAAAGCCTGTCGCGACGATGTCTCCGTCGCCTATCACCGCGCCCCACGACTCTTCGCAGCCCTGGCCCAGGCGCGTGAGGAGGGTCGTTACGCCCGCCTGCTCAAGGCGCTTGCCAGGGTCGAGCTCCTCATCATCGATGACTGGGGCCCAGAGAAACTCGACGACGCCCAGCGTCGCGACCTCCTTGAACTCACCGAGGATCGCTATGAGCGCCGCGCCACCATCATCACCAGCCAGATCCCGGTCGACCGTTGGTACGAAATCATCGGCAACCCCACGATCGCCGACGCCATCCTCGATCGCCTCGTCCACAACGCCTATCGCATCGAACTCACCGGAGAGAGCCTGCGAAAACGCAAACAGGAGCCGCCTGCCGCAGCCCTGACTTGACCACAACGGCCAACCACGACATTCAGAAAAAAACGACCCAGAGCCAGCCCCGCCCTGGCCGGATAATGATCGGAACACCGACCGGTTAAGTCTCGGAACAGTGGCCGGTTAATTATTGGAATAGCTGGCCGGTCCCGTCGGAATCCGCAACACCGACCGGTTAAGTCTCGGAACAGTGGCCGGTTAATTATTGGAATAGCTGGCCGGTCCCGTCGGAATCCGCA
>NZ_JBFTZN010000034.1:0-31845 GCF_056406775.1 Allobosea sp. P1_A7 | reverse complement strand
GGGCAGGGCTGGTCGAGCTCAGCCGCGACCAGCCCGGCCCCTCGCGCGACGCCTCTATCGCCGCAGTCGAGCCACGGCAAGGCCGCGATCAGGCGCGATAGGGGGCTCGACCAGGAGAAGCGTCAGCGCGAAACCCCTAGACGGCAAAGCGCTCGCTGCCCTGATGCCATTCGTGCGGTTCCGCTGGCTTGACGGAGCCTCCAAGAAGACAGCCGACCGGCCTGTCATCGGCAAATCCCAGGCGCACGCCGATCTCGGACAGGGAACCCATGGCCCTTCCCTGGAGAATGGTGATGCGCTGGCTGTCGCGACCCACCAGCCCGTTCCTGAGCAAGCCGAAGGCCAGGGCCGCAGCCGCGATGCCGGTTGCTGCATCCTCGGGATAGCCTGAGGATTTCGGGAATTGCCTCGCCTCGAAACGCTGCGCGCCGCGATCGTCGATCGCGTAGGGATACAGGCCCGTGGAGCCGATGCGCCCGCAGCACTCTTCCGTCCGCCGCATGTTCGACGAGAGGCCATTCAGAAGCGCGGTGCTCTTCATCGGAATGAGCGTCTTGATGCGCGACGTCACCGCATTCTGGATGGGAAGGTCGAGGAGATCACGGCGCGAGAGGTTGAGGGTCGACAGAACCTCCTCTTCCTCGGCCGCAGTGAGGTCGACGACCTTGCCGGCGGGCTGGCTGATCTCGACCGACGGGTCATCGGGATCCGTCAGATCGACATAGCCGGTCACCGGCCCGCTGCGCGTCTCGATGCGCAGCTGATCGGCACCGAGCTTCCCAGCCATGGCCAGGCACCACAGCGCGCCGATCGTGGCGTGCCCGCACATTTCCATCTCGTGGCGCGGCACCCAGAAGCGGAAGGCATAATCGAAATCGGCACTGGACCCCGGCAGGACGAAGCCGGATTCGTGGCCGAAGCGCTGGGCCTCCGCCTGCATTCTTTCGTCCGGCCATCCCGACGCATCGATCGCGATCGGGCAAGGATTCCCGCCGCTTCCCCTATGGGTGAAGACGTTGACAAGCCTGATGTCGTTCATCGTTGCAGCCCCGATCGCGTCATGGACGGCGCGACGGCGCCGACGGCGGCAGTCCCGAAGCCGATCGGCATCGTCCTCGTCAGATCCGAACGGATGACGAAGCCATTTGGTTGAGCGCCCTGCATCGCATGTCCTCGCCTGGCTCTTGAAGCATCCCACCAGGATAAGGGGCGGGGCGGCCCCTTGCGCGACCGAGCGGGCCTCAAGATTTGTCGGATCGGGCCAAGTCCCGCCGCGCGGTCGTCGGCGTCAGGCCGGTCAGGCGCTTCATCGCCCGCGCGAGGGCGGAGCCGGATTCGAAGCCGACGCGCCAGGCGATCTCGCCAATCGGAAGCGTCGTCGCGACCAACAGCTCCTGCGCCTGCCTGATCCGCACATGGTCCTGGAAGGCGGCAATCGAGAAGCCTGTCTTGTCGCGGAACAAGCGGGTTGCATGGCGTCTGGACAAGCCGAACCTGTCGGCGATGAGGTCGAGCGGCAGGTCCTTGCTGGCGTTCTGGCCGATGAACGACCTGATCTCCGCAACGAGCGTTTCGCCATGCCCCTCCGGGCGCGCCCCGGACAGTTCATCGCTTCGCTCGATCTGCGCGAGGCAATGGATCAGCAATGCCGCAGCGAGGTGGCTGCGCGTGACCTGCGCAACTCGGTCGTCGGCGTGTCCACTCTGGCATAGCCCGCGAAGCGACCGGATCTCGGACGTCATCGCGAAAAAGCCTGTTCGTCCGAGCTTGCTGCGCACACGATGCAATGAGCCGATGCCGGCCTCGATCTTCGCCAGTTGTCCATCTGCGGCATAGATCGCCACATGGCGATGGATCGGTCGGGCTGCCGAGGTCTGGTGCGCGAGACCCTGTGGAACCACCGCGAAACGGTCCTCGCTCAGCCAGGCGCCGGATTGCCTGGTCTCGTCGCGGAAATCGACCGCTCCGATATGCGGCAGGAAGATCATCAGGCAGTCGTGCCAATGCCACGGCATGCGGTAATCGGAGCCGCCGCCCATCAGCGTCAATTGCTCTTCGCCATCGGCAAGCAGCGCGCCCACCGCGGAGCTGTCCCGAAGCTGTTGGATCGACCGGAGCATGTTTGCGTGCCTAGCATCAGAAGCGAGATCGGAAAATGATTGGCTCCTGCACTTGCGTCCGGCAAGCACCGGCGGTCTCTGCGCCCGACAGGATTATCCCCGAGGGGGGCGTAAGGGTTTGGAGACGATCCGCAGCCTGCGGCAGGCACTGGGCCGTTTGCGCCTCTCAACAACCTGACATTCCGGGCCATCTGGCTCGCCGGCTGAAGAGAAGCGCCGAAAGCGGGAACGGACAAAGGCAAGCATCGCGAATTTCGGAGCGCACAAGCAAACGTCGATCAGTCTGCAACAATTGCCGATTCTTCTGAGTAAAATTCGGCCATTCTGCCGTTCGCCTTGTAGTAGCCTCTCGAAGGCTGGGGCTGTCGATATCCGGCGATTGCGGATGACGGCGGCCTTCGGCAGCCTCTATGGCGCGAATGCAATCTCGGGAGAAGGCTGTGCAGAATACCGATAAGATTTGGACGATCGTCGATTCAAAGCAGGCGGACTACATCGAGTTGAGCGACCGCGTCTTTGAAATGCCCGAACTCAACTACCGCGAGGTCAAGTCGGCTGCGGCCCACGCCGAGCAGCTTCGGCGCGAGGGATTTCGCGTGGAGACGAGCATCGCCGGATTGCCGACCGCCGTCATGGGCGAGGCGGGAGAGGACGGCCCGGTGATCGCCATCCTCGGCGAGTACGACGCGCTGCCTGAGCTCTCGCAAGCCCCCGGCATGTCCGAGCATCAACCGCTTCCGAACCAGCCGGCCGGCCATGGCTGCGGCCATAACCTGCTGGGGGCCGGCGCCATGCTGGCGGCCGCGGCGGTCAAGGATTTCCTCGCGGAGCGTGGGCTCAAGGGCCGCGTCCGCTACTATGGCTGCCCGGCGGAAGAAGGTGGGGCAGGCAAGGCGTTCATGGTCAAGGAGGGCGCCTTCAAGGACGTCGACATCGCGATTTCCTGGCATCCCGCGGATTTTGCAGCGGTGACGGCAGCCATATCCCTGGCCAACACGACGATCGACTTCGAGTTTTCCGGGCGCGCCAGCCATGCCGCCGCTTCTCCGCATCTCGGCCGTTCAGCGCTCGACGCCGCCGAGTTGATGAATGTCGGCGTCAACTACATGCGCGAGCACATGCCGAGCGATGCGCGCATCCACTACGCGTATCTCGAAGCAGGCGGCATCGCGCCGAACGTTGTCCAGGCCAAGGCCAAGCTCCGATATGTCGTGCGGGCGACGATGGTCTCCCAGGTCCATGAACTCCTCGCCCGGGTCCGGAAAATCGCCGAAGGAGCGGCACTGATGACGGAGACCACGGTCACCAGCGAAATCGTCAGCGCGATGAGCAGCTTGCTGGCGAACACCCCCCTGGAGGATGCCATGCAGCGCAATTTCGATCGGCTTGGCCCGCCTCCGTTCGATGCAGACGACGTCGCCTTCGCCAGGCGCATGCAGAAGAGCGTGACGCCCGCGCATATCGAAAGCGCATTTCGCCGCTCGGGATTGCCGGTGACGGATTTTCCCCTGTGCAACGCGATCGCACCCAAGGAGGTGCCGGGGCCGCGTATGATGGGCTCGACCGATGTCGGTGATGTCTCCTGGGCCGTGCCGACGGTACAGGCGCGGGGCGCGACGTATACGATCGGCACGCCGGGGCATTCCTGGCAGTTGACGGCCCATGGTCAATCGCCGCTAGCGCACAAGGGCATGGTTCACGTTGCGAAGGTCATGGCGGGCGTAGCCGCGGACGTGCTCGTCGAACCGGGATTGCTGGAAAAGGCCAAGGCCGACTTCGAGGAGCGTCTGGTCCGGACGCCCTATAAGGCGCTCCTGCCAGACGACGCCAAGCCACCTATCCACATGTTCTGACGAACGGAGGGCCATGGCCCGGCCGACGAATGGTGGAGCCATGGCCGCGAGCTCGCGCTCGCTCACCGAGCCTCCTAAGCCCCGCGATCGCCTGTGCCGCGACGGCATTCTGGGGGGTCGCTTGCGGACCGCGCTCGACTATCTCGCACAGGCCCTCTTTGGAGATAGAGGTATGTTCACTCACGTCATGATCGGCAGCAACGACCTGGAGCGGGCTAGAGATTTCTACGACGCCACATTCGCCGCGTTAGGAGGCGAGCCTGGCGAGATAGATGCCAGAGGCAGGCTGATCTATGCCCACAAGGGCGGTCGGCTGATGATCACGAAGCCGATCGACGGCAATCCAGCGACCGCGGCCAACGGTGGGACTGTCGGTATCGCCGCTGCGAGCCGTGACCATGTCCTCGCGTGGCACAAGGCCGGCACCACGCATGGTGGGACGGCGATCGAGAGCCCACCCAGCGAACGCCCGAACGGAGCCTTCGTCGCCTACCTTCGCGATCCGGACGGAAACAAGCTCACCGCGCGCTCTCAGCCGACGAAGTAACACAACTGGCAACAGCCGCTCCGAAGATCATCCCGCTTTTCGGGAGATCCGCCGGCAAGCGGACGGTCCAATCTCGGCCCCTCCTTTCGGGTCAATCGGCCCGACAGGAAGCGGACCTCCCCGCAGTCCCAGATGGGTCGCGAACGGAAGTCAGGCGAGACGATTGGCAATCTCTGCTTCCAGGCCACCAGCCAGAGTCTGCTCCTGGCGCAGCCTCGGAGCGGCCCCGTGACAACAACGGGCTCAGCTCTGGGCCGAACGACTGGACCTCAGAGCCCGAACAACCTCTCGAAGAAATTCTTCTGGCGCTTGGTGCGCTGCCGGGGTTGGCCCTTGCCGCTTTCATTGGCGTAGCGCGGATCCTGTCCGGCGCCGGCCACGCCCGCCAGGCCGACCGGCTTCTGGTCCTTGAGGGCGATCTTCATGAAATTGTGCCAGATATCGGTCGGGAGGTTGCCGCCGGATACGCCCTTGGTGGGTGTGCTGTCGTCGTTGCCGAGCCAGACGCCGGCAACCAGATTGCCGGTGAAGCCCACGAACCAGGCGTCCTTGTAGTCGTTGGTGGTGCCGCTCTTGCCGGCCATGGGCCAGCCGGGCATCCGCGCCCTTTGGGCCGTGCCGATGACAAAGACGTTGTGCAGCATCGCGTTCATCATCGCATCGGTGCCTGGATCGATGATCCGGCCCGCATCGCCCGGCGCCGGGCGGCTGAAGATCGACTTTCCATCCGCAGCCTTCACCTCGGTGATCACGTAGGGCACGACCCCGAAGCCCCCGTTGGCGAAGCTGGCATAGGCGCCGACGAGCTCGAGCGGCGTGACTTCGGAGGTTCCGAGCGCGATCGTGGGGTCGGCCTGGAGCGGCGAGGCGATGCCGAGGCGCTGTGCCGTTTGCACGACGGACTGAGGACCGACCTCCATGGTGAGTTTCACCGCCACCGTGTTGAGGGAGAGGGCCAGAGCATTGCGCAGGGTGATCGGCCCGCGATAGCCGCGGTCATAGTTCTCGGGCTTCCAGCCGTTGATGTTGACCGGCGAATCCGTGCGCACGGTGTCGGGCCGAAGCCCCCGCTCGAGCGCCGTCAGATAGACGAAGGGCTTGAAGGACGAGCCCGGCTGGCGGCGGGCGGAGGTTGCCCGGTTGAACTGGCTCGTCTCGTAGTTGCGGCCACCCACGAGCGCAGTCACGGCCCCGTCCGGCCGCATCGCCACGAAGGCGCCCTGGCTGACATTGAATTTCTGGCCCTTGGCGTCGAGTTCGTCCACGAGCACCCGCTCGGCCGCCGCCTGCAGGGCTGACTCGAGGGTGGTCGAGACCACGATGTCGGAATCGATGGCGCCGACGGTGTCGTCGAGCGCTTCCATCACGTAATCGGCGGCATAATTGGCGGAGCCGGCCGCTTTGGGACGCACGATCTCGGCCGGTGCGCCAAGAGCCGTCCCGGCCATGTCGGGCGTGATGAAGCCGAGCTCCTTCATCGCCGCGATGACGCGTTCGGCGCGGGCCTGTGCGGCCTCGCGGTTGCGGCTGGGGGCCAGGCGCGAGGGGGACTGGACGAGGCCGGCCAGCAGGGCGGCTTCCGACAGCGACAGGTTGCGGGCCGACTTGCCGAAATAGCGTTGCGCCGCGGCCTCGACACCATAGGCACCGGCGCCGAAGTAGACCCGGTTGAGATAGAGTTCGAGAATCTGGTCCTTGCTGTAGCTGCGCTCCAGCCAGAGCGACAGGATCGCTTCCTGGATCTTGCGCGAGACCGTGCGCTCCTGGGTCAGGAACAGGTTCTTGGCGAGCTGCTGGGTCAGCGTCGAGCCGCCCTGGAGTCCTCCGTCATGGGCCAGGTTGCGGTAGGCTGCGCGGAGAAGGCCCGTCAGGTCGATGCCCCAATGGTCGTAGAAGCGCCGGTCCTCGATGGCGACGAAAGCCTTGGGCAGGGAGGGCGGCAGCTCCCCCAGCGAGACCTCGCGGCCGCCCGTCTCGCCGCGATTGGCGAGGGGCGAGCCGTCGCTCGCCAGGATGGCGATGTTCGGGGGCCGTTTCGGCACCGTGAGCTGGCTGAGCGGAGGCAGCTGCGCGGCGTAATAGGCGACGCCGCCGCCCAAGAGGATGACGCCGCCCAGGCAGAGCCCGAGCCCGGCATAGGCCAGCTTTCTCAGGACCGAGTCGCCGCCCGCGCGCCGGGCCTTTCCGGGCTGGCTGGACGCATCAGCGCTGACCTGAGAGGCCGGCCCGCGCGCCATAGTCTCGCCCTCCCGATCCTCGGAGGAGGGGCGAAAATCCAGCTCATGCGCGTCCGTCGCCAGCGCGTCGACAAGCGGCTCGCGCCGGTCAGATCCGTTCGCCACCTGTGGTCAGCCCCCAATCCGTGCAGCCGGTGCCATCGGGCGCTTCTGACATCGGGTCTTGGCGCAACTAAGACCAGCAGACAAGGCGCTCTGTCGCCATCTCCATGCCAGCGCGATGTCGCCGGGCGAGCGTCCGCCCGGAGATCGAGAACCTAGTCGTCCCATCTGATCGCCGCGCGTCCGCTGGTGATGTCCCTGACCAGTTGGGAGACCAGATCGGCCTCCAGCTTTGGAACCGACACCGACAGCACGGCGCCGGTATCCGTGAAGGCCTGATCGCGCACCTGCACGYCTGGTCGCTCGCCGAACCGCGCCTGGACGCGCGCCAGGTCGCCGAACGCACAGGTGATCGTCGCTGATGCCGCCTCGACCAGCGCCACCGTCTCGGCCGCGCGCAAGCAGAGGGCGGCCGTGCCGCCATAGGCGCGGATCAAGCCGCCGCTGCCGAGCAGGACCCCGCCGAACCAGCGCGTGACGACAACCGCGATGCCGTCCAGCGCTTGCCCGTCAATGGCCGCGAGTATCGGCTTTCCTGCGGTGCCGCTCGGTTCTCCGTCATCGTTGAAGCGATAGCCTTGCCCGCAACGCCAGGCCCAGCAATTGTGATTGGCCGCCGGGTCGGAATGGGCAGCGATGAACTCCTTGGCTGCCGCCTCATCCGCAACGGGAGCGGCGGTCGCAATGAAGCGGCTCTTCTTGATCTCCTGCCGGAATGAGTTGAGCCCAAGGAGTGTGAAGCGGTTTTCCATGCGCTCATGTACCGGCTCAGGAGCACCCTGGGCAAAGCCAATGACAGATCTCCGCCTGGGCGCGACCGGGACTGGTGCGTCACCCATGGCAGCAAGGCCGACCGCGCGTTAGACTGAAGCCGGCCCATCGATCGGGCTGGCCGAGGCCGGTGCGAAGCTTCGGACCGGGGGCGCGGACAACGTCTCTGCCGCCGGCGCAAAGGAGTGTGGGGCCTGATGGACCGCTTCGATGCGATGCAGGTTTTTCTGGCGGTCGTCGATGCCGGCAGCCTGTCTGCGGGAAGCCGCAAGCTGAACGCGCCGCTGCCGAGCGTCAGCCGGAAAGTCGCGGAGCTCGAGCGCCATCTCGGTACGCGCCTGCTCGTCCGGACCAGTCGGAATGTCCAGCTCACCGATGCGGGGCGCGACTATGTCGATGCGGCACGCCAGATCATCGCACAGACCGTCCACGTCTCCGCCTTAACCCCTGAGGAGAACCGCCATGCCTGGTCCGCACCCGTTGATCGGCCGCAGGAGCTTCATCGCATCAACCGTCGTGGGAACGATCGGCGCGATGCTTCCCGCCGTGAGCGCGACCGCAGCGCCGTCTCCCTCGCGCTCGCCGCAGGAGAGCGCGGCCGCAGACCCGAAGGCGAGCGGCGACAGTTCGATCCGGCCATTCCGCTACCACGCGACCGACGAAGAACTCGCCGAGCTGAAGCGCCGCATCAAGGCGACGAAATGGCCCGAGCGCGAGAACGACCCGACCCAGGGCGTCAGCCTCTCGAGCATCGAGAAGCTCGCCGCGTATTGGGCGGACCAGCATGACTGGCGAGACGTCGAAGCACGGATCAACAGCTACCCGAACTTCGTCACGACGATCGACGGGGTGGATATTCACTTCATCCAGGTGAAGTCGAAACACCCGAACGCGCTGCCGGTGATCGTCACGCATGGTTGGCCCGGGTCGATCATCGAGCAGCTGAAGATCATCGACCCGCTCACCGATCCGACCGCTTTTGGCGGCGCTGCAGCCGATGCCTTCGATGTCGTGATCCCGTCGCTGCCGGGCTACGGCTTTTCCGGCAAGCCGGCCGTCAATGGCTGGGATCCGCAGCATGTCGCACGCGCCTGGGCGGTGCTGATGCAGCGGCTCGGCTATGAGCGCTATGTCGCGCAAGGCGGCGATTGGGGCAATGCCGTCACCGAGCAGATGGCGCTGCAGCGCCCGGCAGGGCTGGCCGGGATCCACACCAACATGCCGGCGACCGTTCCCGCCGAGATCGCCCCGCTGCTTCCCAACGGCCCCGAGCCCGCGGGCCTGGATGCCGAGGAAAAGCATGCCTGGGACCAGCTCGTCGATTTCTATGCGAACGGGCTCGGCTACGCGCAGGAAATGGCGGGCCGGCCGCAGACGCTCTACGCGCTGGCGGATTCGCCGGTGGGGCTGGCGGCCTGGATCATCGACCACGACATCCGCAGCTACAACCTCATCGCGCGCGTCTTCGATGGCGCGAAGGAGGGCCTGACCCGGGACGATATCGTCGACAACATCACGCTGTACTGGCTGACGAACACGGCGGTCTCATCGGCGCGGCTGTACCGGGAAAGCAAGCTCGCGTTCTTCGCGCCCAAGGGGGTGCCGCTGCCGACCGGCGTCAGCGCATTCCACGACGAGATCTACCAGGCGCCGGAAAGCTGGACGCGCAAGGCCTATCCGAACCTGGTCTTCTACAGGCGCCACGACACGGGCACGCATTTCGCGGCCTGGGAGCAGCCGCAAGCCCTGACGGACGATCTGCGCGCGACATTCCGCTCGCTGCATTGAGGCGTTGCACAAAGTGCACGGTTCCGGCCGCGAGCTTCTGCAGAGCCCGCGGCTGGAACGCATCCCCAGAACTGGCATCGCCCCCACGGCGGAATCCAGGCCAAGACACCCATCAGCAGACTCGCTCTCGACGAGGACAACCTGTTGACGCTCCACAGCTAGATCATCGGACCGGACACGATTTCCGGTCCGATGATCCAGCCCTTCGGCGAAGAGCGGTTGCACCTTGAGACGGCGAGGGGGCTCGTCGACGCGCCGTTGGGTCAGGCGCCGCCATGCGTCCGGATCGCGTCCGCCAGCCGGGTCGCGCTGAGCGAGAGCGGCCGGGATTTGACCCAGAGCAAGCCGATCCGGCGCTCGATGCTGGGCGCCGTGATCGGCACCATGGCCAGGTCCGTGCTCCGGAACATCGCAAAGGTCATCGATGGCAGCGCGGTGATGCCGAGGCCGGCCGCCGCGAGGGCTGCCGCAGAGGGGATCTGGTCGACTTCGTATCTCGGCTCGATCGACAGGTTGCCGTGGACGAACCCGGCATCGGTGAGCCTGCGCACCGACGAAGCCGGCGAGATCGCGATGAAGTCATGGCCGGCGAGGTCCGCCCAGGTCACGCTCTCGCGCGTGGCGAGGCTGTGCTGGCGGTGACAGACCAGGTGCATGCGGTCCGACGTCACCGGATCGAAGGCGAAGGCGCCGAGCGAGGCCGGGTGGCCGACGATCGCGAGGTCCACGATACCGTCCTCCAGCAGCTCCGTCGCCCGGTCCTGGGGCGCGTCGCGGATCTGGACATCGATACCGGGGAAGCTGCTGCGAAAGGCGCGGATCGCCGGGGGTAGCAGCGTGCAGACCACGGATGGAAGTGCGGCGATCGAGACCCGGCCGTGCACGCCTTCGTTCCGGCTGGCGATCGCCTCGAAGGTCTGGTGCAGACTGCGCACGGCATCGCGCGCGCTGGCGACGACGTGCCGCCCTTCATAGGTCAGCGTCAGCGCGCGCGTCGTCCGGTGCACCAGCCGATAGCCGAGCTCGGCCTCGATGCGCTTCAGCGTCTCGCTGACGGAGGGCTGCGTGATGCCCAGGCGCTCGGCCGCGGCCGTGAGATTCAGCGTTTCGCCGATCGCGACCAGGATCTCCAACTGCCGGATTGTCAGATTCATGGCGCCTCGGTGGTCGATAGGCCGGGCCGGCGGTCTGTCGCCTCCCGTGCAGCTCAGTCATAGGCTCGTCCTATGGAATAATGAATTCCCATTATTTGACTTTCTGAATGCGTCGCCACCAATGCATCAGGCGCGGCCATGGGCCGGGCTGGCGGCAACGGATGGGTTCGGCATGGCGACACAGGTTCGGATCGGTGCTGCGGCKGGCTTTGCCGGCGACCGATCGGATTCGGCCGGGCCGGTGATCGAAGCCTTGGCGCAGCATGACGGGCCCCGTTTCCTGATCTTCGAGACACTGGCCGAACGCACGCTGGCGCTCGCGCAGATCGACCGGATCGCCAATCCTGCCCGCGGCGAGGTGCCCGCGCTCGAGCGCCTGCTGCGCCCGGCTCTCGGGGACGCCGCCCGGCACGGCATCAGGATCATCGGCAATTTCGGCGCGGCCAATCCGCGGGCCGCTGCCGCGAAAATCCGCAGCTGGGCCGCAGAGGCCGGATATCCCCGCCTGAAGATCGCGGTGGTCGAGGGCGATGACCTTCTCGGCCTGATGAGCCCGGCCGAATTCGCCGCCTGCGAGAGCGATGGCACGATCCTGGCGCGGGCGCCCGAGATCATCGCCGCCAACGCTTATCTTGGCGCGGGCCCGATCGCCGAGGCCCTGTCGCGCGGCGCCGACATCGTCGTGACCGGGCGCGTCGCCGATCCCGCTTTGGTGCTGGGGCCGCTGATCCACAGCTTCGGCTGGGCCTGGGACGATTGGGACCGGCTTGCCGCCGGCATCCTGGCGGGACATCTGCTCGAATGCGGTTCGCAGGTCACGGGCGGTTATTTCGCCGATCCGGGCATCAAGGACGTGCCGGGCATGGACCGGATCGGCTATCCCATTGCCGAGGTCGAGGCCGATGGCAGCTTCGTCGTGACCAAGCCCGACGACACCGGCGGGCTGGTCGACCGGCGCACCGTGACCGAACAGATCCTCTATGAGATCCACGATCCGGCCGCCTATCTGACGCCCGATGTCGTGCTCGACCTGACTGAGGTGGAGATCGAGCAGGTCGGCCCCGACCGGGTGCGCGTCAGCGGCGCCAGGGGCCACCCTTTGCCGCCCACCCTGAAAGCGACGATCTGCGTCGATGGCGGCCATCTCGCCGAGGCCGAAATCTCCTATGCCGGCCCCAATGCCGGGGCGCGGGCAAAACTCGCAATCGAGACCGTGCAGCTTCGGATGCGCCGCTTCCATCCTGCTCTCGCCATTCGTGTCGATCTGATCGGCGCCGTCAGCGTCTTCGGCGACAGCGCGGGCTCCGGCATTTCCGACCTCGTCTGGGACAGGCTGCCGGCCGATCTGCGCATCCGCTTCGCGGCCGAGACCGATGATCGTGCCGCCGCCGAGTGCCTGCTGGACGAGGTCGAGGCGCTGTACTGCGCCGGGCCGGCGGGCGGGGGCGGGGTGCGCAAGCGCCTGACGCCGCGGCTGCGCAGCGCGTCCTGCCTGGTCGCGCGCGACAGGGTCACGCCCCGCGTCACCTTCATGGAGGAGGCGGCATGATGGAACTGATCCGCACGCCGCTCCATGCGCTTGCCCATGCCCGCTCCGGCGACAAGGGCAACCGCCTGAATATCGCGGTGGTCTGCCGCCACCCGGCGCTCTTCCCGGTGCTGGCCGCAGAGCTCACGGCCGATCTCGTGGCGGAGATCTTTCGGGCGAGGGCGCCCTCCCGGGTCGTGCGCTACGAACTGCCCCGGCTGGCTGCCTTCAATTTCGTCCTCGACGATGTTCTGGACGGCGGCGTCAATGCCAGCCTGGGCCTCGACGGCCATGGCAAGACCCTGTCCTTCCTGCTGCTCGCGGCCTCCGTCCCGGTCCCCAAGGCCGTGCTGAAAGCTGTCGCCGACGAGACCCCGATCCTCGCTTCGACCCGCCATCCCCAAACTCCTGGAGGCCCGCGATGAGCGCCCAGCCCGTCGTCGATCATCTGCTCGCCCGGCACGATGCCGTGCTGGACCGGCTGAAGGCCTTCCTGAGGCTGCCGAGCGTCAGCACCGATCCGGCCTATGCGCAGGGCATGCAGGACACACGGACGTTCCTGCTCGATTGGTTGAAGGAGATCGGGCTGTCGGATGTCCAGCTGCTCGATGGCGGCGGCCAGCCGGCGGTCTACGGCACCTGGCTCGGCGCGCCCGGCGCCCCGACGATCATCATCTACGGCCATTACGACGTGCAGCCGCCCGATCCGCTGGCGCTCTGGAAGACACCGCCCTTCGAGCCGACGACCCGTGACGGGAGACTCTATGCGCGCGGCGCGTCGGATGTGAAGGGCTCGACCACGATCGCCATCGAGACGGTCGCGGCCTTCCTGGCGGTCAAGGGCCGCTGCCCGGTCAATATCAAGCTCTTCATCGAAGGCGAGGAGGAGACCGGCAGCCCGAGCCTGCATGCCATCGTCGCGCGCTATGGCCCGCTGCTCAAGGCCGACGCCATGATCTCCGCCGATGGCGGCCGCGCCAGCCCGACCGTGCCGACGATCAATGTCGGGGCGCGCGGGCTGACCAAGCTCGAACTCGTGGTCCGCAYCGCCGACAAGGAGCTGCATTCCGGCCGCTATGGCGGCGCGGTCCGCAACGCCCTGCACGAGCTCGCCGCGATCATCGCGACGCTCCATGACAGGAATGGCGCGATCGCCATCCCGGCGCTGATGGAGGCCGTGCGCCCGCTCAGTGAGCGGGACCGGCAGGACACCGCCGCCCTGCCTTTCGACGAGGCGGCCTTTGTCGGCGATATCGGCGGCATCGCGGCCGGCGAGCCGGGCTACAGCATCCGCGAGAGACTGACGCTGCGCCCCGCCATCGACGTCAACGGCATGTGGGGCGGCTATACGGGCTCCGGCAGCAAGACGGTGATCCCCGACGAGGCGCGCGCCAAGATCACCATCCGTCTCGCACCGGGACAGGACCCCGACCAGGCGGCGCAGGCGCTCAAGGGACATATCCTGGCCGTGGCGCGGCCCGGCGTCGCGGTCAGCTTCGAGGCGATCGGCGGCGGCTCGCCGGCCTCGACGCTCGCTGCCGACCACCCCCTGGTCCAGGCCGCCACGCGCGTCCTGAGGACGACATCGCAGCAGGAGCCGGTCCATGTCCGGCTCGGCGCGACCGTGCCGATCACCGCGATCTTCAAGGAGACGCTCGGTCTCGACACCTTGATGTTCGGCTTCAACCTGCCCGACGAGGACGTGCACGCGCCCAACGAGTTCTTCCATCTGGCGTCGATCCCGCTCGGCCTGCAGGCCTGGCCGATGCTGCTGGAGGAGCTCGGGCGTTTTCCTGCCGCGGCCTTTGGGGCTGATGCTCCGGGCGGGAAGGGCTGAGCCGATGGCCGGGATGATCGTCGCGGCCCAGCCTGAGGCCGTCGAGGCCGGGGCGCTGGTTCTCAGGCGCGGCGGCAACGCCGTCGATGCCGCGATCGCCTGCGCCTTCGTGCAATCCGTCGTCGATCCGCAGATGACCGGCATCGCCGGCTATGGCTCGATGCAGATCTACATGCCCGGCCGCAATGCCCATGAGGTGCTGGAATTCTATGCCCGCAGCCCGGCGGCGACCCGTGCCGACATGTGGCAGGACGCGATCATCGGCGAGGCGCCCGACGGCTTCTCCTTCGTGGTCAAGGGCCATGTCAACGAGATCGGCTATCAGGCCGTCGGCTCGCCGGGCAACCTGAAGGGATACACCACGGCGCTGGCCGAATACGGCACCATGGATCTCGCCGATATCATGCAGCCGGCGATCGACTACGCGCGGGGCGGCTTCAGGATCCGGCCCTACATGCATTACTACATGGCGCTGAACCAGTCGGAGCAGGGGCGGGTGCCCAATGAGGACCTGCTCCGCTTCAGCGCGACCGGCCGGGACCTTTATTTCCGGGCCGATGGCAGCCTGAAGCGCCCCGGCGACACCGTCGCCAATCCCGATCTCGCCCGCACCCTGGAGCGGGTCGCGGCAGCCGGCCCCGAGATCTTCTATCGCGGCGAGATCGCCGAGCAGATCGCCGCCGACATGAAGGCGAATGGCGGTCTGCTCGCCTATGAGGATCTGGCGAACTACCAGCTGCGGCGGTCGAAGCCGGTCTGGGGCAGCTATCGCGGCCACCGCGTCGCCAGCGTCCAGCCGCCCGGCGGCGGCGTCTCGCTGATCCAGCTGCTGCATGTCCTCGAGAACTTCCCGCTCGGCGAATTCGAGCATAATGGCGGCGAGCATCTGCGCATCCTGACCGAGGCGCTGATGCGGGTGACGGCCGACAAGGACGCGCATATCGGCGATCCCGATTTCGTCGAGGTGCCGACCGACCGGCTGCTGGCGAAGGACTATGCCGCGACGCTGGCGCAGAGCATCCGTCGGGGCGAGCGCGGCGCCATCGAGCGCATGAAGCTGAAGCCCGAGGCCAACGACACCACGCAGGTCTGCGTCGTCGACGGCGAGGGCAACGCGGTGACGCTCACCCACACGCTCAATATCCCCAGCGGCGTCATCAGCGATGGGCTGGGCTTCATGTATAACGGGCTGATGAGCGCCTTCGATCCGCGGCCCGGCCGGCCGGGCTCGCTGGCGCCGAACAAGGGCCGCACCAGCTCGCAGGTGCCGAGCATCGTCTTCAAGGACGACAAGCCCTTCATCGTCATCGGCGCGCCAGGCGGCACCGCGATCCTGCCGGCGATGGCGCAGGGCATCAGCAACATCATCGATTTCGGCATGCCGGTCTTCGATGCGGTCGCGGCGCCACGGATCAGCGTGACCAGCAATAGCATCGATATCTCGAACCGGATCCCGCGCTATGTCGCCGCGGAGCTGGAGCGCCAGGGCTATCGCGTCGCGCGCTCCTACCAGGGCTTCGCCTTCGCGGCGCTGCATGCGGTGCTCGCCGATGCCGGGCGCCTGTCGGCCGGCGCCGACCCGCAGCGCGACGGCATGTGGCTGAGCGGCTGAGCCGGAATGAAGCGGCCAGCAGACCTAATTCCAGTCATTCGATCATGAGGACCCCGATGAGCGCATCACTCAAAACCTGGCTTGCGGCGACGCTGCTGACGACGGGGCTCGGCCTCGCTCCTGCACAGGCGGCCCCGCTGCGGATCGCGATCGGCGGCGCCTTCACCTCGATCGACCCGCATTTCTACAATGCCACGCCCAATCATTCGGTCGCGATGCATGTCTTCGACCGCCTGGTCGACCGCGCGCCCGATGTCAGCCTGAAGCCCGGTCTCGCCCTGAGCTGGACGCCGGTCTCCGACACCGTCTGGGAGTTCAAGCTGCGCCCCGGCGTGACCTGGCATGACGGCAAGCCCTTCACCGCCGACGATGTCGCCTTCACCTATCAGCGCGCCCGCAATGTCCCCAACAGCCCCGGTGGCTTCGGCGGCTTCCTGCGCGCCGTGAAGACGGTCGAGGTCGTCGACCCGCTGACGCTGCGCATCGACACCGGCGAGCCGGCCCCCAACCTGCCGCGCGAGCTGGCCTTCGTGCCGATCATCTCGCGCCATGTCGGCGAGAGCGCCACGACCGAGGACTATAATTCCGGCAAGGCCGCCATCGGCACCGGCCCCTATAAATTCGTCAGCCAGACCCCGGGCGACCGGGTCGAACTCGTCCGCAATGACGCCTGGTGGGGGCCCAAGCAGGACTGGGACAAGGTCACGCTGCGGATGATCACCAATTCCGGTGCACGTGTCGCCGCGGTCCTGGCGGGCGATGTCGACATCATCGACACGCCGCCCGTCGGCGATCTCGAGAAGCTGAAGGCGGATCCGCGCGTCACCGTCTCCACCACGGAAGGGCTGCGCGTCATCTATCTCGCGCTGAATTCGCTTGAGCCGGGTGCCGCCACCATCACCGACAATGACGGCAAGCCGCTGCCGAAGAACCCGCTGCTCGATCTCAAGGTGCGCCAGGCGCTCTCCATCGCGATCAACCGCGACGGCCTCGCCGACCGGATCATGCAGAAGACGGCCCGGCCGACCGGCCAGTGGCTGCCGGCCGGCACCTATTCCTATGCCAAGAGCGTCACGGTTCCCGCCAATGACCCCAACAAGGCCAAGGCGCTGCTGAAGGAGGCGGGCTTCCCGGACGGGTTCAAGATCACGCTCTTCACGCCCAATGACCGCTACCCGAACGATGCGGCGACAGCCCAGGCGGTCGCACAGATGTGGACGCGGATCGGCGTCAAGACCGCGGTCGAGACGCTGCCCTGGAGCGCCTATGCGACGCGGGGCGGCAAGCAGGAATTCGGTGCCGGGCTCTGGGGCTGGGGCAGCCCGACGGGCGAGGCCGGCTATCTGCTCTCGAACGTGCTCGCCAGCAACAATCCCTCCAAGGGCCTCGGGGTGTTCAATTACGGGCGCTATGCGAACCCGGCGTTCGATACACAGATCGTCCAGGCGCTGGCGACGATCGACGACGGCAAGCGCGAGCAACTGCTCGTCGGCGCGGTCGAGACCGCGGCGCGCGAGGTGCCGATCATCCCGCTCTTCATCCTCGACAACGCCTGGGTCACCCGCAAGGGCATCGTCATCGACCCGCGCCGCGACGAGCGCACGCTGGCGGTGGATGCCCGCCAGGCCAAATAACACGAGCCAAGTAACACGAGTATCGACAACGCGACGGACCGGTCCGGTCCGTCGCCCGGGGACATGAGATGATTGCCTGGTTCGCCCAACGACTTCTGCAGGCTTTCGCGGTCGTGCTCGCCATGACGGTGATCGTCTTCGTCGGCGTCAACGTGATCGGCGATCCGGTTGCCGTTCTGGTTCCGCCCGATGCCGACCAGGCGGAACGCCTGCGCGTGGTTGCGGCCTTTGGGCTCGACCGGCCGCTCTGGCAGCAATATCTCTCGTTCCTCGGCGGCGCGGTCCGGGGCGATCTCGGGCGCAGCTTCGTCTTCAACGAGCCGGCGCTGCGGGTCATCCTGCAGCGCATGCCCGCGACGCTCGAGCTGGCGCTCGCCGCCATGCTGCTCTCGGTGGTGATCGGCATTCCGCTCGGCCTCTATGCCGGCGTCCGGCCGAACTCGCCGGTGGCGAAGACGATGATGGCCGGCTCGATCCTGGGTTTTTCGCTGCCCAGCTTCTGGGTCGGGCTGCTGCTGATCATGGTCTTTGCGGTGCAGCTGAGCTGGCTGCCGGCCGGCGGCCGTGGGCCGACGCGCGAATTGCTCGGGCTGCAATGGTCGTTCCTGACCCTGGAGGGCCTGCGCCATCTCATCCTGCCGGCCTTGAACCTCGCCCTGTTCAAGATCTCGCTGGTGATGCGGCTGGTGCGGGCCGAGACCCGCGAGATCGTTCCGCAGGACTATATCCGCACCGCTCGCGCCAAGGGCCTTGGCGAGGGCGCGATCCTGCGGGTCCATCTCCTCAAGAACATCCTGATCCCCGTCGTCACCATCGTCGGGCTGGAATTTGGCTCGGTGATCGCCTTCTCGGTGGTGACGGAGACGATCTTCGCCTGGCCGGGCATGGGCAAGCTGATCATCGACAGCATCAACCTGCTCGATCGCCCGATGATCGTCGCCTATCTCATGGTCATCGTCGTGCTGTTCGTCGTCATCAATCTCGTGGTCGACCTGATCTACACGGCTCTCGACCCGCGCGTTCGGCTTGAGAACTGAGCGACCGGGCCTTGCAGGTGAACACCATGCCAACCTCCTCGCGTTCCGCCGCTCCGGAAACGGCCGCTCTGGAAACGGCGCCCGCGGCGCGGCGCACGCCGCTGCAGCGCTTCCTGCGGGCCTTTGCCGCCTCGCGCCTGGCCGTGCTCGGCCTCATTCTGCTCTGCGCGATCATCGCGCTCGCGCTCCTGGCGCCGTGGATTGCGCCACAGAACCCCTATGACCTGATGCAGCTCGACATCATGGACGGCCAGTTGCCGCCCGGATCGGTCTCACCCACGGGCATGACCTACTGGCTCGGCACCGACGATCAGGGCCGCGACATGCTGTCGGGCATTCTCTACGGCCTGCGCATCTCCTTGCTGGTCGGCCTGACATCGGCGCTGGCGGCAGCCGCCATCGGCACGACGCTCGGGCTCATCGCAGCCTATGCGGGCGGCCGCATCGGCACCGCGATCATGCGCATCGTCGACCTGCAGCTCTCCTTCCCGACGATCCTGGTCGCGCTGATGATCCTGGCCTTTCTCGGCAAGGGCGTCGTCAACGTCATCCTGGCGCTCGTCATCGTCGAATGGGCCGCCTATGCCCGCATCGCCCGCGCCAGCGCGATGGTGCAGCGGCGCAAGGAATATATCGAGGCGGCAATCTGCCAGGGCGCGTCATCGCTGCGCATCCTGTTTCGCCATTTGCTGCCGAACTGCCTGCCGCCCCTGATGGTGATCGCCACCGTCCAGATCGCGCGCGCCATCGCACTGGAGGCGACCCTGTCCTTCCTCGGGCTGGGCGTGCCGATCACCGAGCCCAGCCTCGGCCTGCTGATCTCCAATGGCTATCAGCACATGCTGTCGGGAAAGTTCTGGATCAGCTTCTATCCCGGCGTGGCGCTGCTGGTCACGGTGGTCGCGATCAATCTGATCGGCGATCAGCTCAGGGACGTCCTCAATCCGCGCGCGCAGGCCTGAGAGCAGAACCCGGGCCCGCACGTGCTGTCGGTCATCAGGTCAGCCGCCCCTCTGGCCCCCGCAGAGCGAGACGCGATCGGGTGCAAGCCGGGAACCATAGGGCCGCGAAATCTGCTGGGGCAGAGGTCACGCGCACGCCGACTGAACGCGTCCAGGAGGCCATGCGGGCCAAGACATCGACAGGCTCACGCGGATGCTCGAGCACATGCAGCGCCGAGATCAGGTCGAATGGGGCGGCCGGCGGCCCGACGCCCTGCCATGGGCGCTACACCGACGAGGGCTCCCGAGCCGCTGCTATAACCCTACGGAATAGTCCATCGCCGATTTCGACTTGGACAGCTTGGGACCATGGCTCCCACTATTCCCCAAACGGGACAACGAGGGGATTACGTGATGAAGCGATCTGTCTTGGGGCTTGCGGGCCTGATGGTGGCGGCCTGCCTGCCGGTCGCGGGCTCGGCCCAGGAGACCTTGCTGCGCGTTGCCGGCGATGGCGACATCTCGACGCTCGACGCCCATCGCGCCAGCGCCACCAGCGACAAGACGCTGGTCGGCTGGATCTATAACGGCCTCGTCCGTTTCAAACCGGGCAGCTCCGACCCGAAGGACCTCGAACCCGATCTCGCCGAACGCTGGGAGACTTCTGCCGACGGAAAGATCTGGACCTTCCATCTCCGTCCCGGCGTCAAGTTCCAGGGCGACTGGGGCATGCTCAGTGCCGACGACGTCGTCTATTCCCTGCAACGCTCGGCCGACCCCAAGCGCTCGACCTTCTCCTCGGACTTCTCGGCCATCGCCTCTGTGGAGAAGGTGGACGATCTCACTGTCCGCATCACGCTGAAATATGCCGATGTCAATTTCCTCGGCCGCGTCTCCAATTATCACGGCGGCAATATCGTCAGCCGCAAGGCGGCGGAGGAGCTCGGCGACAGGTTCGGCGCCAAGCCAGTCGGCACCGGCCCCTTCGTCTTCGTCGAGCAGGTGACGCAGCAATATGTGAAGCTCGCCGCCCATCCCGGCTATTTCCGCGGCAAGCCGAAGATCGATACGATCATGGTGCGCGTGATCCCCTCCGACAGCGCCCGCGAACTCGCCTTCACCTCCGGCGAAATCGACCTGATGTATGGCAAGCGCGAGCAGCGCTGGGTCGATTCCGCCCGCCGCCGGCCCGGCCTCAACGTCGAGATCTTCCGGCCCGGCGAGTACCGGCTCCTGCACCTCAACCAGACCATTCCGCCGCTCGATGATATCCGCGTGCGCCGCGCCATCGCGGCCGCGATCAATGTCGACGACCTCGTGCGCTATGTCGGCAAGGATGTCGGCCCCAAAGGCTGCTCCGTCGTGCCGCCGGGCTATCTCGGCGAGGACTGCACGGTGCGTTACAGCTTCGATCTCGCCAAGGCGAAGGCGCTGCTGGCCGAGGCCGGGCACAAGGACGGCATCACGATCAAGGCCATCGTCTCCAACATCTCGGCGCAGCAGCCCTTCATGGAGATCATGCAGGCGCAGCTCGCCAAGGCCGGGATCAAGCTCGAGATGCAGGTCGTCGACCACGCGACCTATCAGAGCCAGACCCGCAAGGACCTGAGCGCGCTCGTCTTCTACGGCGCCGCGCGCTTCCCGATCGCCGATACCTATCTCAGCGAATTCTTCCACTCGCGCGCCATCGTCGGCACGCCGACCGCCGCGACGAACTTCTCGCATTGCGCCGTCGCGGACAAGGAGATCGAGCAGGCCCGCACCGCGCCCGATGCCGAGGCTCAGAAGGCGCTCTGGAAGGAGGCGCAGCAGAAGATCATGGACAATGTCTGCGCGATCCCCCTGTTCGAGCTGCGCCAGGTCTGGGCCCGCAGCGATCGGCTGGATTTCGGCTACGAGCTGAAGGGCGCGCTGAACCTCGCCCCGCCGATCACCGAGGCGACCACGCTGAAGGCGCGCTGAGCGCGACCGCTTCGAAGGCGCGCAAGACAGCCTTGGCTTGGACTAAGCACCTGCTTTGGAGCGGCGATCACGCTCCACGGCAGGCGCTTTTGCGACGATCAGGCTTGGCCTGGCGATCAATCCTGGCCCGGGGTGAGGATCGTTCGCGAAATCTCGGCCGCGGCTTCCCGTGCGCCGTCCAGAAAGGCATCGACGAGCCGGGCATTGCGGCTGTCGCGGATGCGGCAGAGCTGGAAGTCGAGCTGAACGGCCGGCGCGAAGGCGCGTATGGCGACCTTGCCGCGCAGCCCCCCGACGGCCGATGGATGAACCAAGGAGACGCCGACACCGGCGGCCACGAACTCGCAGAGCGTCGGCGAAATGCTGACGACCATGACGATCTCCGGCGCGACACCGTGAGCGTCAAAGACCTGCCCGATGCGCCGGCTCGTAAAGCTCTCCGGATCGAATGAGACGAAGGCGGCTCGGTCGAGATCCTGAGGCGTGATCACGCTCTTTTCGGTCAGCGGGTGGTCGAGCGGCAGGATGCAGACGAGCGGATGAGCCATCAGCGGCTCGGAGACGACGTAAGGGTTGTCGATCGGTGAGACGGTGAACCCGACGTCGAGCTTTCGGGTGACGAGCCCGTCGGCGATCCATTGCGAGCTGCGCGACTGCACCGAGCAGAAGACACCCGGCTGGCGGGCGAGAAAGCGCGTCGTCGCCTGCTGGATGAAGGCGCCCGACAGCGCCGGCATGACGCCGATCAGCAGACGGCTCTGCTCATCGCGGCGGATCGCCTCGACCGCATTCTCGACCTGGCGCACGCCGGCGAAGATCCGGTCGATCTCTTCGTAGAGCCGCATCCCGCGCCGGGTCAGTACGAGCCGTCCCTTGACGCGGTCGAACAGCTGCAGGGCCGTGTCCTCCTCGAGATGGGCGATCAGCTTGCTCATGGCCGGCTGCGAGATGTTCATCATCTCGGCGGCGCGGCTCACCGTGCCGTATTCGATCACCGCCTTGAAGGCCTCGACCTGACGCAGGTTGAGCCGCCGCACCATTGTATAACCCTGGAGAATAGCATCGAGAGAAAAACGACTTTGACGAATTACAACATGGCTCCCTAACGTCGAAGCCGGCAAGGGAATTTCACATGCGGCCGGACATCATCGTCATCGGAGGGGGCACGGTCGGCGCGGCGATCGCGTATGGCCTCGCCAGGACGCGGCATCGGGTTCTGATGCTCGACGGCGACGATGGCGATTTCCGGGCCGCCCGCGCGAATTTCGGGCTGGTCTGGCTGCAGGGCAAGGGGCTCGGCATGCCGGCCTATCAGGCGCTGACGCGCGGCAGCATCGCGCTGTGGCGCGGCTTTTCCGATGAACTCGAGGCCGAGGCGGGGATCGACCTCGCCTATGAGAGGAATGGCGGGCTCGCCTTCTGCCTGGGCGAAGCGGGCTTCGAGAAGCGGCGTCTCGAGCTGCTGCGGCTGCATAACCAGGGCGGCGAGGGCGAGCCTGACTGGGAGATGCTCGATCGCCCGGCGCTGGAGCGCCTGCTGCCCAAGGTTGCGCTTGGCCCTAACGTCACGGGGGCGAGCTTCGGTCGGCAGGACGGGCATGCCAATCCGCTGCGGCTGCTGGCGGCACTGCATGGCGCGCTGGCGCGCCATGGCGGCAGCATTCGCCATCGGGCCCGTGTCGAGCTGATCGAGCCGGCGGGCCCGGATTTCCGCCTCGTGCTGGAGGGCGAGACGCTGGTCGCGCCGCGGATCGTCATCGCAGCGGGGCTCGGTTCGCCCGCCCTGGCCCGGCAGGTCGGGCTCGAGGTGCCGGTGCATCCCGAGCGCGGGCAGGTGCTCGTCACCGAGCGGCTCGAACCGTTCCTACCGTTGCCGGCGAGCGGGCTGCGCCAGACCGGAGAAGGCACGGTGATGATCGGCGCGACCAAGGAGCACACCGGCTTCGATGCCTCGACGACGGCTGACGCTGCCGCGCGTCTGAGCCGCAAGACGGTCGAGATCGTCCCCGCGCTGGCCAGGGCCCGGCTCGTGCGGCAATGGGCGGGTCTCAGGATCATGACGCCCGACGGCTACCCGATCTATGCGCAGTCGCAGAGCCATCCCGGCGCCTTCGTCGCTCTCTGCCWTTCCGGCGTGACGCTCGCGGCCTTCCATGCCGAAACGCTGGCGGGAGCGATCGCCGCCGGCATCCTGCCCGAAAGCCTTTCTCCCTTTCACCAGAGACGCTTCGATGTTCCGCAAGCTGCATGATCCCGGGGCGCAAGCCGTAACGGTCCATATCGACGGGCAGCCCGTCCTCGCCGAGGCCGGCGAAAGCGTCGCCGCGGTGCTGCTGCGCCAGCCGCAAGCCTGGAGCCGCACGACGCCGGTCTCGCAGAGCCCGCGCGCGCCCTACTGCATGATGGGCGTCTGCTTCGAATGTCTCGTCGAGGTCGACGGCCTGGGGTCCGTGCAAGGCTGCCTGACGCCGGTCCGCAACGGCATGCGCATCGCCCGCCAGCAGGGCCCCAGGAGACTGTCGGCATGACCGGAAACGAAACCGATCTCCTGATCGTCGGCGCGGGCYCGGCCGGCATGGCGGCCGCCGTGACCGCCCGCAGCCACGGCCTCTCCGTGCGCGTCGTCGACGATCAGCCGGCGCCCGGCGGCCAGATCTGGCGCGGGATCGAGACTGTCGCGGCGACACCGCGACTAGCCTGGCTAGGCGAGGCCTATCGCGCCGGAGCGGAAAAGGCTGCCGCCTTCCGTTCCTGCGGCGCGCTCTACGAGCCCGACAGCCAGCTCTGGCAGATCGAGCCCGGCTTTCGCGCCTTCCTGACGCGCGAGGGCCAGGCGCGCCGCGTGACAGCAAAGGCGGTGATCCTCGCCACCGGCGCGCAGGAGCGCCCGGCGCCGTTTCCGGGCTGGACGCTGCCGGGCGTGCTGACGGTCGGCGCGGCGCAGATCCTGCTGAAAACGGCCGATAGCGTGCCGTCGAGCCCCGTCTGGATCGCCGGCTGCGGGCCGCTGCCGCTGCTCTATATGACGCAGCTGCTCGCGGCGGGCGGCACGATCGCCGGCTTCCTCGACACCACGCCGCGCGGGCGCATCCCTGCGGCGCTGCGCCATCTGCCGCAGGGGCTCGGCCGCCTCGGCGATCTCGCCAAGGGCCTGTCCTGGTCGCTTGCGCTGAAGCGGGCCGGGGTCTCGATCATCCGCCATGTCGCGGAGCTTCGCGCCGCGGGGGAAGGGCGGCTCGAAAGCCTGCATTACCGCACGCAGGACGGAGGCGAAGGCGAGGTCGCCGCCGAGGTGCTGCTGGTCCATGAGGGCGTGGTGCCGAATATCCATGTTCCGCTCGCGCTCGGCTGCGCGGTGAGCTGGCATGCCGGCCAGCACTGCTATGTCCCGGAGCTCGACGGCTGGGGCGAGACCTCGCAGGCGAATGTCTTCGTCGCGGGCGACGGTGCCGGCATCGGCGGCGCCGAGGCGGCCGAGCCGCGCGGGCGGATCGCCGCGCTGCGGGTCGCCGCCAGGCTGGGCAGGCTTGGCGAAGGCAGCGCTGACGCGGCTGCCCGGACCGAGCGGGAAAGGCTCGCCCGCGCGCTCTCCCTGCGTCCCTTCCTCGATGCGCTCTATGCGCCGCGTCCGCAGGTCTTCGCCCCCGTCGATGAGACGCTCGTCTGCCGTTGCGAGGAGGTCACGGCCGGCGAGCTGCGCGCCCGCGCCGTGCAGGGGCGGCCTGGACCGAACCAGATCAAGGCCTTCACCCGTGCCGGCATGGGCCCATGCCAGGGCCGGCAATGCGGCTACACCATGGCCCATATCATCGCGGCCGCGCAGCATCGTCCGGTCGGGGAGGTCGGCTTCCAGCGCATCCGCCCGCCGCTGAAGCCGGTGACGCTCGGCGAGCTGGCGAGCCTCGACGAACGGGAGCCGGCGGCATGACCGTCGAAGCATTCGACGTTGCGGTCGTGGGCGGCGGCTTGCACGGCTTGTCGGCGGCCCTGCATCTCGCCCGTGCCGGCCGGCGCGTGGCGGTGATCGAGCGGCGCTGGACGGGCCGGCACGCGTCCGGCGCCACCGCGGCCGGCGTGCGCACGCTGGGCCGCGAAATCGCCGAGATCCCGATCTCGCTCGAAGCGATGGAGATGTGGCACGCCATCGCGACGATCGTCGGCGACCCGTGCGGCTTCCATGCCAATGGCCAGCTCCGCATCGCGGAGACCGTGGAGCAGATGCCGGCCTTGCTGCAGCGCGAGGCGACAATCCGCGCGCTCGGCCACAGGCATGAAGAGATCATCGATGCCGCGGAGCTCCGCCGCCTCGTGCCGGCCTTGAGCCCGCACTGCGTCGGGGCGCTGGTGGCGCGGCGCGACGGCGCCGCCGATCCCCACCGCACCATCCTCGCCTTCCGCCGCGCCTGCGACGCAGCCGGTGTCGTCATCGCCGAGGACTGCGGCGTCGAGACGGTCGACCGGCAAGGCAGTGCCTGGCTGCTCTCCTGCGGCGAGCGCCGCTTCCGCGCACCCGTCGTCGTCAACGCCGCCGGGGCCTGGGCCGCCCGGCTCGCGGCCCTGTTCGGCGACGAGATCGCGCTCGGCGTCCGCGCCTCGATGATGATCGTGACGGAGCGCCTCGCGCCGCTGCTCGATCCCGTCATCAGCGTCGTCGGCCGGGCGCTCTCCTTCAAGCAGTCCGACCAGGGCACGCTGGTGATCGGCGGCGGCTTGCAGGGCGCAGCCGATCTCGACCGGGAGCGCAGCAGCGTCGACTTCAGCGAGCTCGCCAAGGGCGCGCGGGCCGCGAGCGACCTCTTCCCCGCCGTGCGCGGCGTGCGCATCGCGCGCTGCTGGACGGGCATCGAGGCGCAGACGCGCGACCATCTGCCGGTCATCGGGGCCTCGCCGAACGCGCCTGGCCTGTTCCATGCCTTCGGTTTCTCCGGTCACGGCTTTCAGCTCGTCCCGGTCGTCGGCGCGATCCTGACCGATCTCGTCACCCAGGGAACGACGCGGCGCGAAATCGCCGCCTTCGCGCCGCGGCGCCTGATGCAGGAAAGGGTCGCAGCATGATGAGTTACGTTCTCAGGCGCGTCCTTCTCGCCGTGCCGACGCTGTTCCTGATGCTGACGGCGATCTTCGTGCTGGTGCGGCTCGTGCCGGGCGATGCCGCCTCCGTCATCCTCGGCGACCAGGCGAGCGCGGCCTCGCTTGCCGCACTCAGGGAAAAGCTCGGGCTCGACCAGCCGGTCCCGGCCCAGTACATCGCCTTCCTCGGCAAGGTCCTGACCGGCGATCTCGGCCAGTCGCTCAGCAGCGGCCGCAGCGTCGTCCAGGAGGTGCTGCTCGTCCTGCCCTCGACGATCGAGCTCACCGTCGCAGCGGTCGCCATCGGCCTCGTCCTTGGCCTGCCGCTCGGGGTTGCCGCCGCGCTCAGCCGCAGCGGCTGGATCGACTATGTCTCGCGCGTCGTCTCGCTGGTCGGCCTGTCCTTCCCCGCCTTCGTCTCCGGCATCCTGCTGCTGATCGTCTTCTCGATCCAGCTCGGCTGGTTTCCGGTGCTCGGCAACACCAGCGGCGCTGGCAGCCTCGCCGAGCGGCTGCGGGCGCTGGCGCTGCCGGCGCTCAATCTCGGCATCATCATGACGGCCTATGTGATGCGCGTGACGCGCGCCGCGATGCTAGGCGTCCTGACCGAAGATTATATCCGCACGGCCCGCGCCAAGGGGGTGGGCCCGGCCCAGCTCGTGGTGACGCATGCGCTGCGCAACAGCCTGATCCCGATCATCACCGTGGTCGGGCTCTATTTCGGCACGCTGATCGGCAATTCCGTGCTGACCGAGATCATCTTCAACCGCCCGGGGCTGGGCAAGCTGATCATCGGCGCGCTCAACGCCCGCGACTATACGCTGCTGCAGGGGCTGATGATCATCTTCGCCATCTGCGTCATCGTCGTGAACACAGTGACCGACCTGGCCTACGGCCTCGTCGACCCAAGGGTGAAATACACATGAGCTCTGTCGCCACCACGACCGTCGAAATGCGGCCGGGCGGGCTCTGGCTCGCCTTCTCGCAGAACAAGCTGGCCTGGGTCGGGCTCGTCCTGCTCACGCTCATCATTCTGGTCGCGATCTTCGCGCCCTGGCTTGCCCCCCATGATCCGTACGAGCAGAACATCGTCATGCGGCTCGAGCCGCCCTCGTCCGAGTTCTGGCTCGGCACCGACAGCTATGGCCGCGATGTGCTCTCGCGGCTGATCTACGGCGCGCGCATTTCGCTCTTCGTCGGTTTCGTCGCCATCCTGATCGCCATGCTGGTTGGCACGACGATCGGCGTGCTGGCCGGCTATATCGGCGGATTGTTCGACCAGATCGTCATGGGCGTCCTCGACGTGCTGCTCGCCTTCCCGACGCTGCTGCTCGGCCTGATGATCGCTGCCATGCTCGGCGCGAGCCTGGAGAACCTGATCATCGCGATCGCGGTCACCGAGGTCGCGCCGTTTGCCCGCGTCGCGCGCGCGCCGACCATGACGCTGCGCCAGCGCGATTTCGTCGAGGCGAGCCGTTCCTATGGCTGCGGGCCGTTGCGGATCATGACGCGCCACATCCTGCCCAACATGATCTCGGATGTGGTGGTGATGAGCTCGCTCTGGCTCGCGTCTGCGATCCGCACCGAAGCGTCGCTCAGCTTCATCGGGCTGGGCGTGCCGCCACCGGCCGCGACCTGGGGCAGCATGATCCGCGAGGGTTTCGAGAATATCCTCGATGCCTGGTGGCTCGCCGTTTTCCCGAGCCTCGCGATCCTGGCGACGGTGCTTGCGCTGAACCTTCTCGGTGATGCGCTGCGTGACGCATCCGATCCCCGGAGCCGCTCGCGCTGAGAACCGAGAGGGGAGCTGAGATGAAGGCAATGACCGTCCTGGTTTCGGAGGAGAGGGCGCCTTCGCTGATTGAGTCCCCATTGCCCCGGGGGTACATTCAGCGACATGACCGACGACTTCCCTGACATTCTCCGTTCGCCGCTCTGCCAGACTGTCACTCGCGATGGCGTGACGGTGCAGGTCGAGATCTACCGTCTCGCGGACAGCGAGGGCTGGACGCTCGAGCTTGTCGATGAAGATGGAGGGTCGACCGTCTGGGAAGAGACGTTCGCCAGCGACGCTGCGGCCTTGGCTGAGTTCAATGAAGGGCTGGAGGAACTGGGACTCGCTGGTTTGATCGACCCGGAAGGGGACGAAGAAGCGACGGTGCACTAGGGTCGAAATTCCGGCACGGCGACCGGCTTTCGCGGGGCGCTGCGTGGTCCCGGGCGATGAAGATGCGCGTCCGGGCGAGGTCCATGTTCCGGATCCATCGCGAGCGACACCAGTCCATTGGCACGGGCGAAGAGCCGCATGTTGCATGGCGCCGCCATGGCGGTCGTTGGACGGCCGCGCCGTGTTGACGGCCGAAGCGCGGTCGGGCACCTTCGCTCCGTTCATCTGGCGTTAACGTTCTGTTAACGTATTCAGGGTCCCTTCCAGGGATGACGGTCCGCCGCCTGCGGCAGCCCGGAGCCCGTAATCAGGAGGTTGCCGCATGAAGCGCGCCGTGATCGCTGCAAATGCTGTCCGTCCCGTCGGCAATGTTGGCCGTCCCATCGGCAAGAGCCGCTCCGGCCGCAAGGCGATCCCGCTTCTGATTTCACTGGCTGCCCCGGCGCTGGGCGCCTGCAGCATGTCGCCTGTCGAGGCCGTTTCGACGGCGGCACCGGCGACAAAGGATCCACGTGAGGCGCGCAAGCGCGCGGTTACCCTGGCCAAGGCCGATCCGCGCGAGAAGGAATGCCTCGTCCGCGCGATGTATTTCGAATCGAACCGGTCGAGCGATGCGGGTCTGCTCAGCGTCGGCACGGTGGTGATGAACCGGGTGGAATCGCCGCGTTACCCTGAGACGATCTGCGGCGTCGTCGGCGCGCCGCGCCAGTTCGCCGCCGGCGTGCTGACCCGCCCGATGGCTGCACGCGACCTGCCGAGGGTCGAGGYCATCGCGGAAGACATCCTCAACGGAAAGCGCCACGAGCCTGTCGGAGCGGCCAAGCATTTCCACATGGCCGGGATGCGCTTTTCCTATCCCAACATGCATTACGTGACCTTGGCAGGCGGGAATGCCTTCTATGTGAAGGGCGAGCGGCCCGAGCGGCGCCGTATCGAGGAGCCGAACTATCAGCTGGCTGCGCTCAACCTGCCTGCGGCTCCCGCCACTACATCGACCGTGCAGACCTCATTTGCCGCCGCGCCGCTGGCTTTCGCGCCGGAGGCTCCCGCGCCGGCCGCTGCTGYGCCGGCAAGCCCGACCTTGACGCTCGTCAGCACGATGCGGCTGCCGCCCAGCCGGCCCTATGATCTCGATATGCCCAAGAAGACCCTGCGCGCCTTCAACGCGCCGCCGGCGAGCGGCCTCCGCGTGGCTGCGCTGCCGCCCGAGACCCGCGGCCTTCGCGGCGGCCTGTCGCTGGACTGACTGCGAGCGGCCGCCTGCGTCTGGACGCAGGGCGATCGACCGCCAGTCTTGCCTCCCCACAAGCTGGGGAGCGCTGCTGCCGCAGCCATGCGCGAAGCGTGCGATCGAGGCCGACAACGTCTCGGCGACGGCCGCAAGGATCAGCTCATTCAGGACGGGGGCCGCGACGGTTCGCGGGTCAGCAGGCCGCAGAGTCTCGCGAGCGTCGCGCGCATGTCGGCTCGGGGCACGACGATATCGACCATGCCGTGCTCCTTGAGATATTCGGCCTTCTGGAAGCCCTCCGGCAGCTTTTGCCGGATCGTCTGCTCGATGACGCGCGGGCCGGCGAAGCCGATGAGGGCACCAGGCTCCGCGATATGCACATCACCCAGCATGGCATAGGACGCCGTGATGCCGCCCGTCGTCGGGTCCGTCAGCACGACGAGATACGGCAATTTCGCCTTCGCCAGACGCCGTCGGGCCACGGTCGTGCGCGGCATCTGCATCAATGCCAGCATCCCTTCCTGCATGCGCATCCCGCCRCCGCTCGCGAACAGGATCAAGGGCGTGCGGTGCGAGATGGCGGCTTCTACAGCGGTGATGATGGCTTCCCCGGCTGCCATGCCAGGCGCGCCGCCCATGAAATGGAAGTCCTGGACCGCCACCGTGACGGGCATGCCCTCGAGCCTGCCGCGGACCACCTTGACCGCGTCCTGCAGCCCGGTCTTCGCTCTCGCCTCCTTGAGGCGGTCGATATAGCGCTTCGTGTCGCGGAAGCGCAGCGGATCGACCGGCCCTTCCGGCACGGGCACATCCTCCTGGGAGCCCGGATCGAGTGTGATCGCTAGGCGTTGCGCTGCCGTGATGCGCAAATGGTGACCCGAGCCCGGAATCACCCATAAATTGGCCTCGACATCCCGGTGGAAGACAAGCTGGCCGGTGACCGGGCACTTGATCCAGAGCTTTTCGGAGGTTTCCCTCCGCAAAAGAGTGCTGATCTTTGGCCGCACCACCGCGGTAATCCAGTTCGTCGGTGATTCCCGCATGGGCGTTCGCAAGCTCCGTTGCGTCGGTCGGACATTAGATGCGCTCGAACGGAATGCCGTGCAACCGGCCTGCGCTGCTGCCTTCGCGGCGATCTGGTGCTCAGTCCTGAAGCACTGCCCGGTTCCCGGCGGCGATCGAAAGCCGGCTTGCGCCTGGGCGCAAGGCGGCAGGCGCTATTCGATCCCGCATCGTTCAGGTAGCATGGACATGCCGCAGGAGAGTGGCCGCCCGGCGGCGAAGCACCGGCCGGTCCGCATCCCGCGCCGGAGGGTGCCATGCGATTCATCGCGGGTTTCGTCACGGCCTTCATCGTCCTGGCCATCGCCGGCCTCGCCCTGGTCTTCAGCGGTCTCGTCAATATCGCCGCCCGCGAGCCGCACAGCGCCCCGGTATTCGTTCTCCTGCAGACCGCCATGCGCCAGTCGGTGGCCCGCCAGGCGGCCAAGGTGCCGGCGCCGGCGCCATCCACGGACATTTCCCGGGGTTTCCGTCTCTACAACGAGACCTGCGTCTACTGCCATGGCGCCCCGGGGAAGGACCCGACCGATATCGGCAAGGGCCTCAATCCGGAGCCGCCCTTCCTGCCGGATACGATCCAGCACTGGAGCGCCGCCGAGATCTTCTGGATCGTCAAGAACGGGGTGCGGATGACCGGCATGCCGTCCTTCGCGGACACCCATAGCGATGACGACCTGCGGGCCGTCGTTGCCTTCGTGCAGAAGCTGCCGACCATGACCGAAGAGCAATATGCTGCCTATGAGAAGGCGCAGTGAGCGCCAGGCTCCATGGCGGCCCGCACCGGCTCGGGCCAATTCGAGGAGGACCATCATGCGAACCGCATCGCGCCTGCTGGCTGCGCTGTCACTGTCGACCCTGCTGATCGGCCCAGGCGCCTGGGCGGCCGGTTTCGAGTGCGGGGGGCGGCCGACCGCCGATACGCCGGCCGGCGTCAAGGACATCACCGCGCTGCTGCCGGTCTCCGATCCGCTCGACCACCCCGCGTCGCTCAACGCCGCCGTCGACACATTGCGCAGCCAGGGCCTGAGCAAGACCCTGATCATCGACAATCTGATCGGCGCCTATTGTGCCCTGCTGGCCAAGGACACGGCGCTGGCCGACGCGCAGAAGACCGCCCGGCTGCGGAGTTTCAGCCTGCAGGCGACGCGGGCGGTCTACGCCATCGAGATCGCGGACCGCATCATTCTCGACG